>JAITST010000379.1 GCA_031287585.1 Planctomycetaceae bacterium
CCCTTCGCAATCCGCCAAATGATTATCGACAATAACCTGATAAAACGGAGTCCCCGCCGCAACCGCTTCGCGAAGCATTCTTATGGCTTTTTTTGAATAAACCGTAATTTCCGGTTTGAAGTTCCACGATTCAAATTGTTCGGCGAGTACCGGTCGCTGGAAGTCGCTATCGCTGACAATCAAAACCGCCTTACCGTTTACCCGCTTCATCTCTTCGTCTATCAATTGTATCGTACTGTCGTTTTCAATCATATCCTCCTGTTCGATTTTCAGTATAACGTCGAAACCAAACGTCGAACCTTTCCCGACTTCACTTTTTACATAAATGTTTCCATTCATCAGTTCTACCAACTTTTTACTGATGGCAAGACCAATTCCTGTTCCGCCGTAGCGACGTTTCGTTGAGGAATCAATTTGTGAGAATAATTTGAACAAGTGTTCCTGTCTATCAACAGGAATCCCGATACCGGTATCAATTACCTCAAAGAGAACATTACATTGCATATCAAGATATTCAATGACACTTACACTGATTCTGATACCGCCTTCATCTGTAAATTTAATAGCGTTACCAACCAGATTGATAAGTACCTGCCGCATCCGTTCTTCATCACCGCGAACACGTTTAGGAACATCGTGTCCAACAGTTGCAACGAGTTCCAACTTCTTTTCAGCAACACGGAACGCAAGACCGCGTATCACGCTGTCGAGTAAATTGTGCAGGTCAAACGTTGTCAAACTTAACTCGAATTTCCCCGCCTCAATTTTGGAGAAATCGAGAACATCGTTTATCATATACAAGAGCGACTTACCGGATACCTTAATCAGTTTGGCGTACTCCGCTTGTTTTGGTTGAAGCGGCGTTTCCATAAGAAGGTCGGAAATCCCGATGACACCGTTGAGCGGTGTCCGCATTTCGTGACTCATCGTCGCAATGAACTGACTTTTCGCTTGACTTGCAAATTCGGCGGCATCTTTGGCAGCGGCAGTACGAACCGTTTCGTCAATACTTGACCGAAGTTTCCGTGCCATTGTTGCGAACGTTTGGGCAAGTTCTCCGATTTCGTCATTGCTCTTTATTCCGGTAACTTCGACATTCCAATCACCTTCCGACAACGTGTGAACAAAAAGAAGTAACTGTTTAATCGGCTGCGTGATTCTTCGGGCGGAAATCAAAATCATTGTAACAATCACGCACAATCCGATAGCAAACGTAACCGAACTGATGAATATCTGATTATAGACCGGTCGTAATACTTCGGATTCGTTGATCAACTTCAACAACGACCAACCTATGCCGGGAATGTGAGTATAGACACCGAAAATACGCTTATTCGCAATCTTACTCTCCACAAGGTATCCTCCTGACTCACCGCGAATCATTTTATTACCCGATGAACGTAACGTTTCCGCACCGTATTTGTCACTTATCGTCTCGAAGGTCTCTACCATTTCCCATTCGGGATGTTCGGTTGAAACAATGACCCTGCCGGTTGCACTGATCAACATATAAGCGGAACCGTCGCCGGAGATATTCGTGATGAGGTTATGGATTTCATTGAGTGAAATGCCGAGAGAAGCGACTCCCGCAAATTTTCCGTCAATGAAAAAGGGAACAGAATAGGAACATATCAAAGCACCGCTGCCTTCTTTTGCAACATGCGGCTCCGTCCAACAGGATTGCCGTTTTTTTTGAGGTCTGCCGTACCACTCCAAATTATTGAGCCGCTGTTCGACCGCCAAATCTCTGTAAATAATCTCTTCGACCTGTTCTCCGTCAACAGTTTTTATCGAACGGTAAAGGAAGACCGCAAGATAACCATCGTCCGATTCTCGCTGCAAATTGGGGAAGACATCCGGTTCAAAAGCGATTGCACATCCTTGAATGTTTGGATTGGTTTCTAACTTTCGCCGGATGAATGTTTTGATTTGTTCAATGGAATCGGGACGCTCAATGATAACATAGTCCGCCAAACCGTGTGCAACTTTGGCGGTGGTCATTAAACTCATTTCGCAAGTATTGGCGTAGCGGGCGACAGATTCAGACAAATCGTGAAACGCGGTTCTCCTTGCGGTTGTCAATCCCATCCAAAATTGAATCAAAATGATAACGCAATAAACGGAGGTGACAGGAAGAACTATCTGAATGACCAACTTCCGCCATATAGGACTTTTTTTTACAGTGGTAGGTGACGACACGGTTTCTTGCGTGTTTGGTTTGTTTATGATTCATCAAAATTCTCTATCAGGAGATTGATACTATCATACCGCGGTACAGCCGCAACAAAAATGTTGACAATAAAAAACAAACGAATACGTGTAATATTCAGACATCACAACGGAGTGGTCAATGTAACCACTGGTAACGCTGTACACACGAACAATACACCCTTTCAGGGTGCGGTTATATTTGATATCTCGGCAACGCACATCCGAGACCATTATTACATAACGAACGCCAGATACAAGTACCCCCGATGATAATCATTTGTTTGTGATAGAATGATTTTGTACCCGTCAACATTGAAGTTGCGTCAAAACTTTGTTATACTTGTGACCCCGTTTAGCCCTTTGCGGGGCAAGGAGATGTTGCATTTTATGTTTTTACAATAAGCAATTTTCAATCGTGTTAGGTATTTTCGTTGTTGAGAACAATTTGAAACTAAAAAACTTTTACTATAATTTCCGATGTCCCACAAAAAAATTTCCTACGGTATTTCCGATTTCCGCAGCATAATGTTGAAAAATTATGTATATGTTGATAAGACGAAATTTATCGAACAGTTAGAGAATGAATCAAATCCGTGTGTGTTCTTCATTCGTCCCCGCAAGTTCGGTAAGAGTTTGTTTTTCTCGCTGTTATCGTATTATTACAACATCAACTACGCTGACGAATTTGACAAATTGTTTGGTAATCTCTACATCGGTCAGCATCCAACACCGGAACGTAATAGTTACTTGATGTTGGAATTTAATTTTTCGGGACTGGATACGGGGTCAATAGAACGCTTTGAAAAGGCGTTTAATTTCTGCGTACAACAGTCTGTTTGCAGTTTTATTGAAAGATACAGAAATATATTTTTGAGTGCTGACGAAATGTTGTCTGATATTACGAAAAACAATCCGGGAGTTGCTTCGTTACAGGTTATATTCGGACAAATCAGAGCGTTAAAACATCAGTTATACGTCATCATCGACGAATACGACCATTTCACAAACGACCTCATCGCTCTTGGTAATGCCGGTAAACAAACTTACAGCGACCTCGTTCAATCAGGCGGCATTGTGCGTGACTTTTACGAACTTATCAAAATCGGAATGGGAAACGTTGTTGTCAGCCGCTTGTTTATGACCGGAATTTCACCGATATTACTCAACGACCTCACGAGCGGATTCAATATCAGCAACAATATTACAATTGATTCCCGTTATAACGAAATGCTTGGATTCACAAAAAACGAAATTGATTTCGTTATACAGCAATGCGGAATCGAAGAGCAACGAGTTAGTGAAGAACTTTTGAAAACGTACTACAATGGTTATATGTTCAACCGTAATGCAAAAGGTAACATTTACAACCCGTCAATGGTGCTTTTCTTGTTAGAACAGTTCGTAAAAAAAAGCGAACATATCAGACTAATAGACGCAAATCTCGGCACCGATTCCAAAAAATTGCAAAATTTAGCGGACAATGAGCGTAATCGTGAAAAGTTACTCGCAATCATAAACGACGATTATTGTGACTCAACTGTTGTCGAACGGTTTTCATTGGAAACAATTCACGCCCCGAACAATTTCACGTCACTCTTGTTCTACTTGGGATTACTGACGCACGGAAAAACCAACGATGGGCTTGACGTTTTACGCATCCCAAACCTGTCGATAAAGGCGACATATTGGGAGCAACTTATCCACATTATCGAGGATACAAGTGCCGACGTGCTAATTGACTTAACGGACTTACGAACTGCGATAACACAACTGGCACACAACGGTAACGCAATACCACTGATTGATTACGTAAGTAAAAACATTATCCGCAATATTTCCAACCGCGACCTAATCCGCTTCGACGAAAAGTATATCAAAATAATTTTGCTCCACGCGCTTTTACAAAGCCAATACTACTTCCCGCTAACAGAATTTGAAGTAGCAGGCGGCTACGTTGACATCTACGCGAGAGACGTTTTCAATTCAAACAATGTCAAGTATGAATGGGTATTTGAAGTGAAGTACATAAAAAAAGCAGATGCAACAAAATCAAAATCCGCGAAGAAAACGGTAAGGAAAACAACAAAGAAAAAGACAACAAAACTAACAGCCGCAGAATCAGCGGCAATTGAAAAGGCAAGGCAATCAGCAACGGAACAGTTAAAAAATTACAAAACATCAAGTTACTTCGCGGAAAAACCAAACCTAAAATTTGGTTACATCATATTCATTGGCAAAGATGAATATGAGTTCAAAGAAATAGTGTAATGCCGCGACTTTGAGAGCAATCTTCAACTGTCGTAAGTATAGAATGATTTTGTACCCGTCAACATTGAAATTGCGTCAAAACTTTGTTATAATGACACCCTGTAATAAACTGACTACGCAGAGTTTTTCATTCTGTGTAAACTTTTTAACGTTTGCGTCATTCAGCACTTTCATCACTCTAACCAATTTGAGAAAAATGAGAACTTCAAATTTTTTACTGATTTCCGTTGCCTTGTGTTCCTTTTTAACCGCTGCCGAAAACATTCATTATCAAGGTGCATTGACAATGAAGCCGTCTGCGGAATTAAAACTTTGGTCTGGTACTGCCCCCGGCGATAAAGATGGTGCCGTTGGTGCGGAGACGGCTGATGTTGGTAAGGAAAAGTTGCCTATCATTCGTGTTGGTAACGTTACTGTTCCATCACTTTCCGTGTATCAACCTGCTCCCGATAAGGCGACAGGGGCTTGTGTTGTCATTTTCCCCGGCGGCGGTTATAACATTTTGGCTTACAACCACGAAGGAACCGAAGTTGCTCATTGGCTCAACTCTATCGGTGTGACGGCGGTTGTCGTTAAGTATCGTGTACCGCGCCGCGCGGGGTTGCCGAAACATCTTGCCCCGCTCCAAGACTCGCAGCGTGCGATTCGGCTTGTACGGCAGAACGCGGAAGCGTGGAAAATTGATACGAAAAAAATTGGTGTTCTCGGTTTCTCCGCTGGTGCGCATTTGACGTTGTTGGCTGCGACGAACTACGATGAGAAAGTTTATGAACCAGTTGACGATGCCGACAAGTTGAGTGCCAAACCGAATTTTGCCGTACCGATTTATTTGGCTTACGCTTTGGGAGAAGGTGCGGACAAAAAACGGATTGACGTTCCGCTTGAAGACAATATCAAAATCACGAAGGAAACGCCGCCGATGTTTCTTTCGATTTGCGACGACGACGGAGTCGGTTCGATGGGAAGCGTACAACTTTATATGAAACTTCACGAAATCGGTGTACCGTGTGAACTTCACGTATTCGTCAAGGGCGGACACGGTTACGGAATGAGAGACGGAATTCCCGCCGCTGGTTGGAACCGACTCTGCGAAGACTGGTTGAAGCAAATCGGTGTCGTTCGATAAACGGTTTAGACAAACGCAGAGATGTGAAAATACAACTTACCGTTATTCCAATCGTGATGCTATCGTTGCTGATACCCATTTTATTATGCTTTTGTATAGAATTACCGGGTCTATTGGTTTTGTTATGTGGTCGTTCATTCCTGCTGCCAGCGACTTTTCTTTGTCGGTCTCCGACGCGTGGGCTGTCATTGCTATTATCGGCAGGTTTACGAAACGTTCGTCCTGACGGATTAGTTTTGCTGCTTGTAAGCCGTCCATTTCCGGCATTTGGATGTCCATCAGAATTATTCCGTAGTTTTTCGATTGAATCTTTTCTATCGCCTCTTTGCCGTTGTTCGCTACGTCAACACTGAACCCTTTTAGTTTCAACAATTGCGTCGCTACCAATTGATTTATCTTGTTATCATCAGTCAACAAAATCGGTAACGAACGAATGTTTTCAGGTATTTCTATTTCGGTTGGTTGTTGCGGTTGATTTGCATCTTGTTCTGATTGTTCAGCATTGGCTGTCTCCTCAACTCCCGTTCCCGTTTTTCCTGCCGCCCCTTTTTCTTTTACCCCTGTTTGTTTCGGCACTGTCATAACCACTGTGAAGAAAAACGCAGCCCCCTTTCCTACTTCACTCTCACACCAAATCGTTCCGTCCATCATATCAACCAGATTCTTACACAACGTCAACCCCAGCCCCGTTCCACCGTACTTTCTTGTCGTCGAGGAGTCCGCTTGCGTGAACGGCGAAAATATCTGATTGATTTGTTTTTCCGTCATACCAACACCGGTATCGCGTACCGAGAATAACAGTGTCACCTCATCACCATTTGTCTCATCTTCCAACTGTACACTGATATTGATACTACCTTCTGTCGTGAACTTTACCGCGTTGCTCATCAAGTTTACGATAACCTGTTTCAGACGGCGCTGGTCGCCTACAAGCACTTCGGGAACGTTTAGGTCAATGTTGAACGTCAGCGTTAAATTTTTCGCTTCAATAGCTGGAACAATAGACGCTATCGCCTCCTCAACCGCACGCCGTACCGCGAACGCCTCCGAACCGATAACCAGTTTGCCCGTCTCAATGTCCGAGAAATCCAAAATGTCGTTGACAATTTGAAGCAACGCCTTCGCCGAATCTTCCGTTGTCACGATGTAGTTCTGTTGTACCGACGTTAGTTCGGTTTGTTGAACAACGTGCATCAAACCTAGTATCGCGTTTATCGGAGTACGAATCTCGTGACTCATATTCGCGAGAAAATTTGTCTTGACTCTCGCGAGTTCTTCTGCGGTATCACGTGCTTTTTTCAGTTCGGCTTCGGTCTTGCGGACTTTCGTTACGTCAATCAACCAAACCATCACCGCGTCTTCATCGTAGAACCACGTCTGAAACATATTCGCTTGCATCTCTTTGCGCTCACCGCTTTTCGTTTTCATCGAAACCGACCGCCAGTGAATAGTTTCCTTATTAAATAATTCCGACATTAAACGTTCGCCGTAACTCTGACTTTGGAAGAACGCGAGAATACTTTCGCCGATGTCGATACCGAGAAAATTACGCATAAACGGCGTAACGAACCGTACAACTCCGTCAACCAGAATCGCCATCGATACCGGACTTGTGTTCAGTACGTTGAGCAACAGCAGCCGTTCTTTTTCGAGAGCGTCTTGTGCTTTCTTCAACTCACTAATATCCTGTGTGAACCCGATAACCGCATCTTGCTCGCCGCGTTTGATACACGCCAAAGTGACAATCGTTGGTATGAGTTCGCCGTCTGTTTTTCGGTGCTGCCACTCAAAAACGGTCTCGCCTTTGCGAAACGTTTCACTGAGTTTATTGCGAAACGCGTCAATGGAAACGCTGCCGTCCGGCTGCCGTTCCGGTGACAACTCGTGAAAACGCTCCGCAAATTCGCTGCTCGACTCAACTCCGAAAAGTTTTTCCGTTGCAAGATTACAATCAATATTTTCGAGTTGCTTATTCCAAAAGTGACAACAGAACGGTGTCACCTTGATCATATTCTGCAAGTGTTCGTCGGCTTTCTGACGTTCGCGAATCGCGAGTGCTTTTTCGAGTTCCTTTTGTGATGAGATGTCGGTCATAACTCCGATCATCCTGCGCGGCATCCCTGAATCGTCCGCAACCGGCATTCCGCGAACACGTACCCAGAGGTAATTGCCGCTGTGGTTCTTCATTCGACATTCAACTTTGAACGTTTGCGGTGTGATTTCATGTCCGAAGATTCCGCGAAGCAACGCAATTTCGTCTTTGTGGTCTGGATGAACACGCAAGTCCCAACGTAAGTCACGCGGCAAATCGTCCGGTGTGAAGTTGAACAATTCGATGAAACGGTCAGAGTACCATGCTTCTTTCGTTTCGAGATTGACATCCCAAATACCGTCACCGCTGCACTGTACCGCGAGGTTGAAACGCTGTTCACTCGCGAGCAAACTTGCTTCCGCCGTTTTACGCTGCCGGATTTCGACTTCCAGATTTTCGTTTAGAGCAATGAGACGTGCTTCGCGTTCTTTCAATTCGGTGAGCGACATTTTCAATTGTTCTACCATCGAATTAAACGAACGGGAAAAATCTCCCATAAAGTCAACACGCTGCGAAAAATCACCAGCTGCGATTTGTTCGACCTGCCACGACAAATGACGCAAGTGCGCTTGCAACGTTTTCAGATAACCCGCGACCGAACCGCGAATCGAAATACTGCCATCGAAGTCGCCGTTCGCGAATTGCTTCATTAACTCACGTATTTGCGCCAAATCCGAAAACAGTTGCAAATACGCCTTTATAGCCGCAGCACTCTCCTCATCGGTAGATTCAGGCATCTCTGGCGGCGCGGGAACAGACCGACCAGCCAGTACTTGCTGAATGATATCAATGGCTTTTTTATCAAAAATGTCCGTCATCTCTGATAGTGTCACGGGGGTATAAAAAAGTTGTGAGTATAATAGAAGCAGTACGTAGGATGTTTAAGTGTAAAACGTAAAGTATGTCTATCGCGCCGCGAGTCAGCATCAGTGTAGTTACCGACGCTGACTCGTCAGACGCTTCGTTGTGCCTCTACGGTTTCCACTAAACCTTGTTGACTTCAAAACGGCACGTCCGGTCACCCGAACACCAACAGTCAACTTCTTTTGCGTTAAATTCGGCACCTGTATATTTGTAGAATATACCTGCGATGAAACCTTCGTCGTAGTTGCAAACTTCGATACCGAGGTCTGGCAAGCCGGAGCAATCCAAGTCTTCTGAAACTGTCAGAACAAACGCGCCGTTATCCGCGTCTGCTTTTTCAACGCGAAGAATACCGACACCGAGTTCCTTCAATACACGTTGTAGTTCCGCAACAAAACCAGCGAGCGGCAATTCTTTGAACTCTTTCAGATACTGTTCAAAGAAATACATACCAGCGAGTTTGCCCGCGTCGTAAAACAATTTGTTACATTCTTCGGTACCGAGACGTTGTTCTGCAACATCGCGGAATGTATATTGCATCAAACGATACAAGATAAGGTTGACTTTGTCACCCATATTGGGACGCCCTTCTTGCAAGTCACCGATAATGTCCCAGGAAAATTCATACACTCTTTCGCTCATAATTTTTTGTCCTTTAACAGAGAAAGTTAAAAAAAGTAAACAAGTCCTATCTTACACGAACACAACAAATTTGTGAATTTAAGCCGCGTGACAAGACAAACACACTGTATTGTATCACTTCAATTCACAAAAGGGAAGCATTGCAAACCACATTTCGTGTTACAACGACAAAAAAACGCATAATAGACGGTCGTAGCGGACAGTTAAATTTTGCGGGCGCGCAGTTACGTTCGTTACAAACGTCATATACCGAACACGATTGAAAATTGTAGAGATGTTATATGCAGGTTTCCACATCCTTGCCCGTAAGCACGCCTATCGCAAAGGGCAGAATCCTCATAACCCCTTGCGGGGTAGGGACTTGTAGTAACGTTTAATAATCCACAACCAACATTTTTGGTTATGGCTACACGACACAAACAATTTTTCAATCGTTGTGGGGATTAACGTTTACAAGCATTTTTTTTTCTTGGAGTACTTTTGAACAAGTTTGACATAAAGTTTCGCTTGTTTTTCCAATTCTTTGTCACTGACTCCGCCAATTTCGATTGGGCGTACGCCATATACTGCGAAAATGGGAGCGAATTGCATACCGCACAAAGATGCCGTCTGTTGTTGCGGACGAAACGTTTCGGAAATCGTGTAAGCGTATGCACCGGTTGTTTTGTATGCGTCTTCCGAAGCACCTGTTGTGACAACGAGTTGTAACGTTTTGCCTGCCAACTTACTCTTGTCGGCGGGATAAGCCCAGCCGTATTGGAAAACCTGATCGTACCACGCCTTCATCAGAGGAGGCATGTTGTACCACATAACCGGATGTTGTACGATAATTACCGGGTATTTTTCGAGTAACTCTTGCTCTCTCGCCACGTCGAAAGTGAAATTTGAGCATTGCGTATCGACATGGCGAAATGTGACACTCGGCAAATTTTGGACTGTCTCGGCAAGTATTTTGTTGCCGCGTGAACCAGTATAATTAGGATGAAAAAGATTTATAAGAATATTTGACATGATACTGTTCTCCTGTCTAATGTGGAAGGGGATAACTTCAAGTCTATAAGAATAACTTGAATGAACTATTATATTTTAGCAAGTGGTTTGTGCAAAATCAAGTAAAAAGATTCCGATAATTCCAATTTTAAGAAATTTAAGATCTTAATGTTAAAATAGAAGAATTGCATTTTGCCTATTTTGTCAGAAATGCCCCGTAGAATAAATCCTACGGGGCATTTATAAAAACCACAATTTTAACCGCAGAGTTCGCAGAGAAACGCAGAGATTTTATTTTGAAAATCTTTTGTAATGATTTGTAATAGAATAAGTTACAAAAAAAATACTCCTCTGCGACTCCTTGTGTCCTCCGCGTTAAAAAAGAGTTTTTAGAGATTCCCAAAAATCTTTTTCTTAAAAAGAATCCGCAATGGGGCTTTACGGACGGCAACGGGATCGAAATTCATACGCTTGAAGTAATTGATGAAAAGGAATATTTATTCTCGGAATTGAAACCGCGATTACGCATTTGGTCAAATTTTTTCCATTATACAGATAAAAAGAGTGAGGTTGAAATGACAGCATTATTAGACAATCCGGTAACCAAACGGGCTTATGAAAAGTATAAACAGTTTAACCAAGACGAAAAGATGCGTGCGTTTGATAACGCGCATCAACAATATCTGCACGATTACGCGACCGATATTGGAGCGGCTCATAGAAAAAGGGTTAGCCGAAGGCGAAGCCAAAGGTAAAGCAGAAATAGCCCTTACGATGAAATCGAAGGGTTTCAAATTGTCGGACATAGCGAACATAACGGGTCTATCCGCCTCTGAAATTGAGCGATTGTCGTAGTCATCACGCGGCGCGGGTGAAGTCAACTCCGCCGGTTGGCGTGCCAACCGAAACAATTTCACGAATAGCAGCCCGCAGCGCAAGCAAGGGTTTTATCACAATGCCCTCACTTGCGTTTCGGGCTTTTATCTGCCGTCTGCGGACTGCCTTCTGCTATCTGCAATCTCATTCCCCTTCGACAACTTTAATCTCCTCGTCCGTTAATCCGTACAATTCATAAACCGCTGTGTCTATCGCCGTATCCACTCCCGCAATCTGCCGCGATATCATTGTCTTCAATTCTGTACTCACTTCCAATACTTCCTGACGCTTCAACTCCAATATCTTGTCAACAAGAGAAACAAGACGGTCGTGTTTGTCTTTGTCTGACTTGTTCGATAGGTCAAGGGAAGGAATGGGCAACTTTTGTAGTTCATTGGTTAAAATATGGTTGTTTGAACTCGTCTGTTTATACCGCCAATTTAATAATTTTGAATTCAGCAATCCTAAAAAGAAACGAATGTCAAATTTTGAATCAATAACAAGAGCATAACCGCAAGTGTTCGCAACGTATATTTCTTTACCAAGCAGATAAAAATTCAGCCGCCGCTCTTTTTGAATATTCACAATTTGCTGATACACTAAACGAATCTTATCACAATCCATTAACTTCGGTACATCCGAAATTGATTTAGCCGCTCTTTCGTCAAGGAAACTGTCTTTCCCTGATTGTTGTAAAGTATAACGTTGAACAGCATCCCCTCGGATAAGAGAGAATACGCTCTTACTTGTCTTGCGGGGTAATATCGCTGCTTTGTATTTGGTTAGATGAATTTCGCCTTCCAAAAATTTAATAACGTTCTTTTCGTCGAAAGTTTCATAATCGGAAAGTTTTAATAATAAATTGGATTCTTGTTTTGATTGGCAAAATGGAATTTTATCAAGTTTTTGAACGAGTTTTTTCGGAAGTGTAATGAATTTCTTTTGATACCCTTCCACACCGATTAAACCGGTTCTCAAACGAATTTGCGATTTATCGTTTGCAAAACAATAGATACACACATCTTGTGTAACCTGATTGAAAACTCTTGCCTTTTCGGGAAAATGATTGACTTCAATATATCGAAATGCGTCTAAAAGCAATTTTCGTAAATTGGACGCAGAACGGTCGTTAAGCGTTGAAGAAGGCATAATGTACCCCCAACGCCCATGAGTCGATAACAACGTGTTGGCAATTCGTTCCGCAAATAACCGGTACAGATTTGTTTCTCCCTGTATCACCGTATAGTGCCGCTTGTAATAATCATTAAGCAACGTTAGGGGTTGTATGTCCTGTTTATATTCCTTCCCGATAACAATTTCCCACGGTGGATTCCCAATGACGCAGTCGAAGCCGCCGCGTTTGAAAATTGCCGGAAACTCTTTTTCCCAGTCGAAACAGTTCACTTTGAACCGCTCTTCGTCGGTAAAATCAAAGTTGTCCTGCGCGTAAAAATCCGTCCCGATTAAACTGTTGCCGCATTTGATATTGTTTTCAAGCGAAGGAAGCAGCCGCATATCCGAGTACTTGAATAATTGCCCCGCCGCTTCCTTGCCCTCATTTTCAAGCAGTTTCAGGTACAACGATAACTTCGTAACCTCGACCGCTTGTTGGTCGATGTCAACGCCGAAAATATTGTTGACCAGTATCCGCTGTTTTTCCGCTATCGTCAATTTGTACGTTTGATGCGCGGATTCGTAAATCTTTTCGCCTTTGATTGCGGCTTTGAGATTCTTTTGTTGAGTGTAATAATCGAGATGAGCGTTTAACAAAAACTGATACGCGCCAACCAAAAATGCACCCGAACCGCAAGCCGGATCACAAATCGTTATCAAAGAGATTTCGTCCGGTGTTTTCCCCTTAATTTTTTCACCCGCCGTGTTTTGGACAATATACTCAACAATGTACTGCGGTGTATAAAACACGCCGCCCGCTTTTTTGACTTCCGGTTTCTCTTCGATTTTCGCGTTGTGTCCCGCCGTGAAACAAATCGTTTTACCAAGAAAACGTTCGTAAATGCTGCCTAAAATCTCTATCGGCAAAACTGAAAACTCATAGGGACATTCTGGGTAATACAAGTTGACAATGATTTGTGCAAGCGTTTTGTCATCAACACGCGCATTGTCAATCCAGTCAACGCGGGTAAAAAGCCCGGAATTGTACTTCGCGTTTGCCCGTTCAAAAAGAACAATCAGTTTTTCGTAAATGCCGTTTGTTTTGGCAACGGTCAACAACAACGCTTCGTCTTCGATGCCCTTGTCTTCGGCAATGCGAAGGAAAATAATCCGGTCAATGATTTTTTGCACAACCGTATTGAGATTGTAAATCGAAAGGTCGGGATTGTTTTTCGCAATGTTTTTCGCCAACTCAATGCGCCAACTTTCAATCAACGCCAAAATTTCTTTATCGACTTCGCTTGTTCCTTTTTTGTTTTTGTTCGATTCAATGTAGCGGTCAAAACTTCCTTTGAGAATTGCGTCTTTTGAAAAGATACTTGCGATGTAATCGAAGTTTGTTTCAAAACCGTCGTACCGGCATTTTTCAAGGTACTCGTCAAACTTGCAGTAGAAAATCCGTGCTGCGATTGGCTTATCGTTTTTATCGGGTTTGATTCGTGTATCGTAAATTGCGAACTCTTCAAAATCGGTCAGAATTGAGAGAGCGAGTTTTGCGGAGTACCCGTAACGCCGGATTTGGAACGCGGGTGCGATTTCGTCGTGAACATTGACGATTGGTTTTTTCGCTTCGACAAAGAACTTGCGATTGCCGCCGATACGAAACGAATAATCGGGTGCTTTCTGCACACCATCAATTTTCACTTTGTCTTCGCGGACAACGTCGCGGTAACTTTCAGAGAAACCTTGTTTGTTCGCAATGTCCCAGCCGAGCAGTTCAAAGAACTTGTCGATAAAGTCAACGGGAGTGTTGGCTTCGTCATAGTTGACGCTCTTGTACTGGGCGAGGTTTGCGCGGAATTGGATAACAAGGCGTTGTAGTGTATCGTTGGCGGTTGTCATAAATGTATAAGAGGGCTAATACTGTTTTACTCGTACTAGATACTACCAAAAGTACAAAACTTTTTCAATGCCAAAATTGCGTGCTTTTAATGGTACACATATTCAAGTTCGGCAATAACATAAATTTTCTTCGCGTCAGGATGTTTCACTTCCAAATAACAATACTACCAGACAATCTTGAAGACTTGAAGACGAAGTAATTGTTGTGTATAATCAGTCGAAACAGACGCGTCGTTGCCAAATTTTATCGTGCGCAACGACGAAACCAAACAATCACCACATCAAACCAAACCAAAACAACTACCAATGCAAAAACATTTTTTTGTCTTACTGTTTTTCGTTCTAACAACCTCTATCGTGTTCTGCGGCGAACATACCGCGTTTGAGCGTGATTTTGCTCCTTCTGAATCTTGGGTTAAACCGCCTGAATCGGAGTTTCGTTCTGAAATTTGTTTGAACGGTGCTTGGTTATTTCAAGGGGTTGACGTTCCGAGTGACTGGAAATATGGTAACGGTTTGCCGCCGCTGCTTGGTTTGCCGAGCGACGATGGTTGGGACGAAACACGAATTAAGATTCCGTCCGCTTGGAATGTTAATACTTGGGGTAACGGGCGTGATGTTGGCGAAGGCACGCCGCGTCCTTACTGGGCTGACTCGGTTTATTATCCTTCGTATCCGCCGCGGTGGGACGGTTTGCGGATGGCTTGGATGAAACGGTCGGTTGTTGTGCCGCCGTACTGGGCGAAGAAACGTTATCTTTTGCATTTTGAAGCCGTTAGCGGTGCGGCGGAAATTTATGTCAACGGTAAAAAAGTTGGCGAGAATTTCGGACGGTTTTTACCGTTTGAAATCGACGTTACAGACGCGGTCAAAGTTGGCGAGGCAAACGAAATTTTAGTCGGTGTACGTTCGCTACGTTTGTTCGACAAGACAAGCGGGAAATACGCGAGGATGAAAACGCCGTATCCGCCCGGTTCAAATATGGACAACATCAACGGAATCTGGCAAGACGTGTATTTACTCGCGGTGCCGACAGTCAGAATCGACGACGTATTTGTGAAGCCGTTCGTTAGCCGTGATACACTCGAAGTCGAAGTTACGTTGAAAAACGAATCAGACAAACCAGTTCGCGCGAATGTCAACGGCAACGTTTTCACGTGGACAAACAACGCCGACAAATCAAACATTGTCACCGCCGCCGAACCTTCGTGGCAACTCGATATGAACGTGGTTTTAACGTTCGACAACGACACACCCCGCACCGTCGAAATTCAACCGAAGCAAACCGAAGTCATCACAATAAAAACGAAAGTCAACAACAAACTAAAACTCTGGTCAATGGACGAACCGAACCTATACGGTCTCATCACCGACATCTCAGCGGATGGTCGTAAAGTTGACACGAAATATACGCGATTCGGCTGGCGGGAATTCCGCATCGTCGGCAAAGAATTACAATTGAACGGCAAAGCGGTCAAACTTTACGGCGACCTGCTGCACCCGTTTGGTCCGTTCATCTCGTCGCGCCGATACGTTATGAGTTGGTACTCGATGGTGAAGGAAATGCACGGCAACGCGGTTCGTCCGCACGCACAACCGCACCCGCGAATCTATGCCGAACTCGCGGACGAGATGGGGCTGGCGGTTCTCGCGGAGACGGCGATGTTCGGCTCTTCTATACAACTCAACTTTGAGGAACCTGCTGCGTGGGAACGTTTTACCGAGCATTACAAGCGTTTGATTTTGCGTGACCGAAATCACCCGTCGGTGTTCGGTTGGAGTTGGGGTAACGAACTGTTCGCGATTTTCATTTACGACAAAGCAATCACGCCGGAGCAGACAGACGTTTGGTATCGGCAACTCACGGAGTATGGTAAAAGCGGAATACCTTACGACCCGACACGGGATTGGTTTTCGTGCGACGGCGATGGCGATTTTCGCGGAACGATGCCGGTTTGGAATAAACATTTCGGACACGGGACGGAGTGGCGCAACGAGTTACCGAAAGATGTTGACAAGCCGATAATGGTCGGTGAACAAGGCGGAACGTATTACGCCCGCCCGTCGCAACTCGCGAATTTTAATTCAGACCGTGCGTATGAAAATTATCGCGGACGAAACGAGGCGTTGGCGATTGATGTTTATAATAACGTTGTCGAAAACTTTCTTGGTAAAATTATAAATAGAAATCTTGCTAACACTACTAGCGTACCGCCAAACCTAACATTCTTCTCACCAGCCGAAACTGCGTGGTTTGGACTTGAACATCTCAACTTCGGTTACAACGATTTCACGCGGTTGCCGAACCGTAACGATGGCGTGTTTTTCACGAAACCGTTTGAGGAAAACAAACCCGGCGTGCAGATTGAACGTTTGCCGCCGTATGCCGCGACGTTCAATCCGGGCTGGGACAAAACGTTGCCGCTGTTCAAACCGTTACCGATGTTTGAAGCACAAAAACTGTCTCTCGCCCCAACCGGAGTTAAGCCGTTGCCGGAAGAATATAAAAATGGGAAATGGGGACGAAGCGTAAGTATAATGAGTATGGAGTCCGATACGGTTTTGTTTCTCGGTGATACTAACGGCGAACTGTATAAACGCCTTGATACGATTGGTACGCCGCTTCGCCCGCTAGACGATAAAATTAGCGGCGACGCTTTCAGACGGATGATTGTTATAGTTGACGGTAACACGTTTAATGGAGACG
>JAITST010000429.1 GCA_031287585.1 Planctomycetaceae bacterium
TGTTATGCGGAGCGATTACGGAAAGGGCAGGCGATAGGGAGCGGGGTGGCGGAGGGAGCGTGCAAGAATTTGGTGGGGCGAAGGTTGAAGCAGACGGAGAAGATGACGGTACTGTGTCCGATCAATGGAAACTCTGCGGGAATAACCCATAACACCCGCCAAATTTTTATGCACCCATTTTATTGTTTCTTATCTAGGGGTGGTTTGACAAGGGTGTTGTTTTGCGGTATCATTTTAGGAGTCGCGGTTTTTCCGCTGTTTAGTTTTTTCAACATTTGTTTAATAGAGGTTTGACAATATGAGAGTTCTTGTTGCTGACGATTCCAGCACGATGCGTAAAATTATTCTGCGATCGTTACAAGCGGTTGGAGTTACTGAAACTACGGAAGCGTCTGATGGTGCAGAGGCGGTGTCTTTATTTGCCCCCGGTAAGTTCGATATGGTTTTGACTGACTGGAATATGCCCGGTATGACCGGACTTGAAGTCCTGAAAGCCATTCGCGAGCAGGACAAAAAAATTCCGGTGATTATGGTGACAACAGAAGCCGAGAAGTCGCGAGTGTTAGAAGCGATTAATGCTGGCGTTACCGACTATCTTGTAAAACCGTTCACGCCTGATACACTCCGTGAAAAATTAGAAAAACACGGTTGCTAGGTCTGGCTGGTTTTGTTGAACAGAAATGTTTGATAGGGTTGGTTGTCGGGGTCTGGTAGGGATTTTAGGGATTGTAACGAATGTAGAGACAGAGATTTGTCATTACAATTTATACATCCGTTAAGTTCACTACTGGCCTTTGACAATCTCAATTTACACTCCCACGTGAATTTTTCATCAAATATGCTGAACGGTGAATCTGTTGTACCGTTCAGTATATTGTGTTGCGTTACAAAAACATATTACGAAAGTTGTTATTATGAAATCTGTCGAAGAATATATTCAGTCTCACGTTGACGAATTTCGTGAACGTTTGTTCGAGGTCTTACGTTTTAGAAGTATCAGTGCTGACACGTCCTGCGGCGGTGAGATTGCCAAAACCGCGCAGTGGCTTGTTGACATTCTCAAGCCGCTCGGTTTGAATACGGAACTCATCAAGACCGAAGGTAATCCTCTGATTTACGCCGAAACACCGCGTATCGCAGGTGCGCCGACATTACTGATTTACGGTCATTACGACGTTCAACCGCCAGACCCGCTCGAACTTTGGACAACATCACCGTTCGAGCCGACCGTTCGCGATAACAACATCTACGCGCGAGGTTCGTCGGACGACAAAGGGCAACTGTTGACACACGTTTTCGCGATCGAATCGCTTCTCAAAGTTGGTAAGCCATTGCCGCTTCAAGTGAAGTTTTTGTTTGAAGGCGAAGAGGAAGTCGGCAGTGCGAGTTTGTCGAAGTATCTGCACGACAGTAGCAGTAAGAAGAAGTTGGCGGCGGACTGCATAATGGTTAGCGATACGTGTATGTTCGGAGTGGGGCAGCCGACGATAACTTACGGACTGCGCGGCGTGATGGCTCTTGAGTTGACTGTTCGCGGTCCGTCACGCGATTTGCATAGCGGCGTTTTTGGCGGCTCGGTTACAAATCCCGCAATCGCACTGGCGAAGATGATTACGCAAGTTTTAGACGAAAACGGTCGTATAAAAGTTCCGGGATTCTACGACGATGTTCTAACGATAAGTGAGAACGAACAGTCACAACTTGCAACGTTACCTTTTAACGAGGATGAGTTTTATAGTAAAATCGGTTTGCAATCTGGTTGCGGCGAGAGCGGTTTTTCAACGCTCGAACGTCGTTGGTGCAGACCATCGTTTGACGTGAACGGATTGACTTCTGGTTATCAAGGTGAAGGGTCAAAGACTGTAATTCCCTCGCTGGCATCGGCAAAATTTTCGTTCCGTCTTGTACCGAATCAGTCGGCGGAGAAAATCGCGGCGGCAACGAAGAATTTCTTTGATTCGATAAAACCTGACGGTGTAACGATTGAACTGGATTACCAACACGGTGCGGAAGCGATGGCGATTGACCCCGCGAAGAGTAGGTTTATGAAACCAGCAACGGAAGCGTTAGAGCGAACGTTTGGTCGTCCGCCGGTTTACACGCGTGAAGGCGGCTCGATTCCGATTGTAGCCGAGATGGCGAACGTGCTTAACGCGGAAACGTTGCTAATAGGATGGGGACAAGACGACGACAACATTCATTCGCCAAACGAAAAGTTCTCACTATCAGCGTTTCAAAACGGAATACTGGCATCGGCACATTTCATCGCGGCAACGAAAGCGTTGGGGTCAAATTGAAAAAGAATAAAAACTTGAGGGAGAAAGATTCTCCGTGCCTCCGTACGAAATAAAAATCGGGCTGAATATTTTTTGAAACAAAACGACCATGTTCCAGCGCAAGCATTACATTTTGGCAGTGATTTTAGCAGCCATAACGCTGTTGTTCGGCGTTCGGTTTTTATGGACGGCGAATCACGAATTTTTGATTTACGTTGTCGTGATCGTTTTCGTTTCGATTATCATAGCGGCAACGTTTCGCAAGGTTTGCTATCCGTTCGCTTGTCTTGTCGGCTTGGCAATTTGGGCGGTAATGCACCTTGCCGGCGGCGGTCTCCGTATTGGAAACGATATTTTGTACGGTTTGATTTTGCTTCCGATTTCGCACGAATATTCGATTTTGCGCTACGACCAAGTTGTTCATGCCTGGGGCTTCGGCGTTACAACGTTAATTATGTACCATTTGCTTGCTAATCTGCTTCCGCCGCAGGATCGCCGCCGGTTTTCCGTTGATCTCGTCGTCATTATGTCGGGTGCCGGTCTCGGAGCATTGAACGAGAACATTGAATTTTTGCTCGTCGTTTTATTGCCGCAAACCGGTGTCGGCGGTTATATCAATACGTCGCTCGATCTTTGTTCCAACCTGTTCGGAGCGGTCGTCGCCTATCTGCTCCTTCGCGCCGGGTTGATTTCAATGGAAGTATAAAATGGTAATTGTCTGAATCAGGATTTACAGGATTTTAAGATTGACTGGATTGAATAAAATTATCCATCCTGCTAAATTCTATCATCCATTAAATCCTGATTCAGACAAAAAATAGTCAGCACAAATAATCAAACAAAAAAACGAACCGTGTTGATACTTCAAAACGTTTCTTACAATCATCCAAGCGGCGAATTGTTGTTCGAAAATGTGCATTTCAGTATCGAACAACAGACGAAGACCGCGCTGGTCGG
>JAITST010000431.1 GCA_031287585.1 Planctomycetaceae bacterium
GCCGTACTCGAAAAACTCCGCCCGCATCGCCTGCTGAAACGCCGTATGCCAATTTATCGCTTCATTATCGTCTGACATCGAAAATGAGTTGGTGTTTGAATAAAACAGTGATTACCACAAATGACCGTTCGATTCTAGCATAAAACGGAATTTTATTCAAGAGAGACTACGGAACACGATTGAAAATTTATCCGTTATCTTTAACCGCCGATGGAAAGTTTATAAATCAAACGGATCATCATTTTCATCAACCGTTGTCTGATTCTTTGGCTTCGTTTGAGACGGTTTGGGTGTTGATTGTGTTCGTTGTTTTGATTTTGGCATTGGTAGTAGATTTTGTTTTACTTCTTTATTACGCATTACTGCCGCCGCTCCTTTGCTGCCGTCCTCCGAATCTTCTGTTACCATCTGCTCCGGCTCACCGCTTGTTCGTTCTATATCGCACGCGTACAAATGTGCTTTTGAGTTCGGTAACATTTGCACATCCGTTTCAACGTTCCCTTTGAACGTACAAAATCCTGCCGCTACCTTACTTGCGTTCGCGACAGTCAATCCCGCACGCCCATTGTTGCTGCACGTTACATTATCAAGTACAACATCGGTATTGTTGAACGCACTTATGCCGTCGATTTGAAAACCTTGTACAGTTAAGTCGTGAATCCGCACGTTTGCAACTTGAAGTAGTGTCACGCCGCTCGTAAAGTGAGTGTAAACGAAATTGTAGTCAGATTGTTTGAGCGGAGTTTTACCGTCTTCCGCCATGAAAAAAACTTTACCGTTGTAAAGTGTCCACTCACGCGGCGACAACTGCGGCATTGTTTTACCGTATTGCGATTTGATAAACGTAATCTCACCGAGTTTGTCGTAGATTTGAAAATACGTAAAATCGGTTGTCCTTATCGGCGGCGTAAACCGGAATAAGTTATCTCCGGCGTATTCCCAAACGCCGTCCGGAAGCGGTCGTGTTCCGTCGATAACCGCACCGTTGCCTTCGATGATGAACGGCAACTCGCGGCTGCCGCTATTGTTGTACCGTGTCAAGACGATGGTTTCGTTGTACGGCGTGTCGTTTGGTTCGAGTACAACGCGGTCACCGTTTCTGGCGATTTCGATTGCACGTTTGATGGTACGAACAGGACCAGTTGAATCACTGATCGAGTCCGCGTTGTAACCAAAACGTGTATCGTCACCTGAACGATTGTTGACAAAAACGTCGCGCGCGTTGACAACCGAAAACTGGGTAAGCAGGGTAACTGATGCGACTGTAACAACAAATACGAAATAGGAAAATTTTGACGGCATAATTGAAACGTTTCTGTTAAGAAGATGAAACCAAACGCAACACATCGAGTATCGCCCATAGGTAACGATGTGTTCATAATTTGTAAATTTGCCGTTAAAGTTTCGCCAACCCGCGTGATGAATTAACGTATATTCGCGGGATTTAGGCGGCAGAATAGTCACCGCCCCTATAACGCATTTACAATATGCGTTATAATATGCGTAATGTATGATTAAAAACTAACGGCTCACTATTAACAACTCCCCTGTACTTATCTATATGGAACATACTTCTGAAACACGTCAACTTGAATTTGCCCCTATTGGACGGTTGTTGTTTCGGCTTTCTATGCCGGCTATTTTTGCGTCTTTGGTTGGTGCTACTTATAACATTGTTGACCGTGTATTTGTTGGTTGGAAGTTTGGCAGTGACGGTATTGCCGCCGTTACGCTGACGTTTCCAATTATGATTATCCTGATGGCTATGACGATGCTTATCGGGCTTGGGTCGAACGCGCTTGTCTCGATTAAAATTGGTGAGAAGAATAAGGACGAAGCGGAGCGGATACTTGGGCAGGCATTGTTTTTGTTCATGGTCGCGACAATGCTGTATATGGCTGTTACGTTGTTCTTTATGCATCCGATGTTGCGTCTGTTTGGAGCGGACGAAGTTCTGATACCGATGGCGGAAGAGTTTTTGTCGATAATTGTCTGGGGATCGATATTCCACACGATTTCGTTCGGCGTGAACAACTTTTTACGCGGTGAAGGTAAAACACAAATTGCAATGTGGACGATATTCATCTCCGCAATACTGAACATTTTTCTCGATTGGTTTTTCCTTTTCGTACTCGAGACCGGAATCTGGGGGTTAGCGGCGGCAACGGTGCTTGCTCAGGCGGTATCGGCAGTGTGGGTTGTTTGGTATTATTTGTCGGGGCGTGCGTTACTACGTTGGCGGTTACGTTATTTCTGTTTGCATCCGAAATTGACAATCACTGTTCTTAAACTTGGACTACCGCCGTTCGTCATGCAGACCGGCTCGTGTTTTTTGCAAGGGATTCAGAACCACCAACTTTCTTACTACGGCAACTTGTACGGACTCGCGAACGGACTTGAAGAAGGGGCGGGCGGCAGAATTGCGATTGCGGTTATGGGGATTTTGTTTTCAGTTTTTACTATTGCGTTGTTTCCGATGATAGGAATTGGGCAGGGTTTGCAACCGATTGTAGGTTACAATACCGGTGCGAAGAAGTTTCATCGTGTACGAAAGTCACTGACGACGGCATTAATCAGCGGTGTTGCGTTTGCGTTTTTCATACAGATAACGGTCTTATTTTTTCCGCATTTGTACGTTATTCCGTTTCTCAATCCGGAGTCGCCTGATTACGCAATGCTGCTCAAACTAGGTTCGCACGCCGTTTCGATTTTCGCGTTGCTTATACCGTGTATGGCGGTGATAGTGATTTCGTCGGGCTACTTTCAGGCGATCGGACACGCGATGCTGGCATTAATATTGACAATGCTGCGGCAGTTGTTTTTGATGATACCGTTTTTCTATGTGTTGCCGCTGTTTGTCGCGTGGTTAAATGTCGGTGTGCCGCTGGACGGGCTTTGGATTTCACATCCGTTGTCAGACTTGGGAGCGTTTGTGCTGGTGATAGTGTTACTGATAAACGAATACAAGCGATTACGTAAGTTAGAAAAACAAGGCGGCTCCGCAACTGTAACAAATAAGATACCGGAAACATTACCAATAGACCCGGCACTGGTGCCGTGAAAGACAAACTAACAACTATGACAAACACAATAATCCTTTCCGATACTCACGCACATCTGATGATGCACGACGACATTGACGGTATCATTTGGCGTTGCGATGAGGGTACGTTTCCAGAGCCGGTGACAGCGTCAACGTTTGTGGAGAAAAAGTTGCGGGTTGGTTTTGTGCTGGTGCCGGGTGTTGACGTTCAATCGAGTAAACAGGCAATCGAACTCTCGCAACGTTTCCCGCAGATTAAGGCGGCGGTCGGCATACATCCGAATCACTGTAACGATTCGCAACCGGACGACTGGCGGACAATAGAAAAACTTGTCGGCGGGTGCGGCGTAGTAGCGGTCGGAGAAACGGGGCTGGATTGTTACTGGGACACGGTGCCGCTATCGACTCAACACGAAAATTTTCAGCGTCACATAAAACTCTCGCGTCAATTACGATTGCCGGTTATAATTCACTGTCGCGAAGCATACGCGGAACTGATGCCGGTGTTGCGAAAAGAGTGCGTCGGCAGTGACCCGCTATTCGGAGTAATCCATTCGTTCAGCGGCGGTATCGAACAGATGAAAGAGTGCGTGGAATTAGGGTTCTACATAAGCTTCGCGGGAGCGGTGACGTTCGGTAATAAAAAATTCACAACGTTATGGGAAGCGGCGGCGAAAGTTCCCGACGAAAGACTATTGATAGAAACCGATACGCCATTCATAGTACCAACCCCATACAGAAATAAACTGGAATCCAACGAACCAATAATGACCGCATACATAGCAAACCGCCTGGCGGAGTTGCGGCATACAACATTGGAAACGATAGCGGAACAAACAACAAAAAACGCACAGCGGTTGTTTGAGATTGTTACGTAAGGGAATCTCTAAAAACTCTTTTTTAACGCGGGGGACACAAAGAGTCGCGGAGGAGTATTTTTTTTTGGTAACTTATTCTATTATAAATCCTTACAAAAGATTTTCAAAATAAAATCTCTGCGTTTCTCTGTGAACTCTGCGGTTAAAATGGAGGTTTTCATAAATGCCCGTAAGAATCAAGCGGCGAGTGTATTATAGTTGACATTGGTTAGTAAAGTGGAATGCATAATTCTGACCGTAATCAGTAGATTTACAGTCAAGCATTTGTAGTAAGTGAGTTAATGTAGAAGAAAAACAAAACGGAAACACCGTATGTAATGGATAATGATGTAACGAAAAAAATTTTTCAACCGCGTTCGGTACAGAAAAAATCCATAAAAAATTTCCCCAAAAAACTCTATTGACATCAAATACTATTGCTACGGGGTAAGGGTATGTAGAGGCGTTGCAAAGACGGACATATATGTTATACTCTGTAACTTTACTGCTCGTGTGGTGTCACCAAACAAAATTTAATCCATTTTACAAAATCGTAACGAGGTCAAAAAGATGGCAATTAACGTAGTCTGTCCCGGATGTTTGAAACGTTTTAGTGTGAGCGAACGTTTTGCAGGTAAGAAAGGTCCCTGCCCGCAGTGTAAAACTATAATCGAAATTCCGAAAGAGGAAGTGAAGATTCACGCGCCGGATGAAGCGGTACGCGACGGCAAGGCGGTGGTGGGCGGTGTCAATATCGCTCCGCTCGAACGTGTGACACGCGATTTCGATGTTGAACACGCGAAACGCGCGGCGGGAATTGTAGCGGCGTTGTTATTCGTTAGTCTGATACTTGGGTTCTTTCGTATTCCCGCAACGTTTCTGGACGTGGTGGGCGGCTTGTGTGTGATAGTGATAGGCGTGCCGGTAGCGTTGTACGGTTACTTGACGTTCCTCGACCGTGAAACGTTATTCGTCTGGACAGGTAACGACCTATACAAACGCAGTGCGGTTTGCGGTGCGGCATACGGCATCCTCTGGATAATAATGGAACTGGCGTTATGGTACTCCGGCGCAAGTACGAACGTAGTATCGCTGGTGATGATAATAGTCTTGTTCGGTTCGATGTCTGTACTAGCCCCGTACATAACTTTCGACTTCAACATAAATCAAGCCATCGGTCACTATTCAGCATTCTTTATTCTAGTCCTGATACTACGCGGACTAATAGGTTTGGGCTGGCTGTGGACAATAACAGCGAAACAAAATCCGCTGCTTATGTGATGACACGGTCACGCAGTGACTAAACGTGCGTACCGTAACGCGGTTGAAAATTGTAGGAACGTTGCGTCTTACGTCTTTACAACAAGCAATTTTCAATCGTGTTCAGTATATTAACGTGTACAGTTGATTTTATTTTCACCTTTGATAAAATTATTCGCGTACTTTGCGTTAAAATGAGCCGTGTTATGAACGTGAACGGTTGCTTTGTTAATTAGACTCACATAAAATGTACATAAAAATGCAAACATCAAACGAATTTGAGCCGGAGGTAATTTTGTTTACCGATGGTGCTTGTAGCGGGAATCCGGGACCTGGTGGTTGGGGGCTGATTTTGCGGCATCCGAAGACCGGGAAGGAAGTCGAACGGAGCGGTAGTGAGGTAATGACTACCAATAACCGAATGGAAATGATGGCAGTTATTGAAGGACTGAAGTTGCTGACAAGACCGACTTGTGTTGAGTTGGTTAGCGATAGTAAGTATGTTTTACAAGGGCTTTCAGAGTGGATGCCGAAATGGAAACGGAACGGTTGGATGCGGAAAGAAGGACGTGCGTTAAAACCGGTTAAAAATGTTGAACTCTGGAAACAACTCGACGAATTACTCCAAAAGCACACGTTTCGTTTTACTCACATAAACGGTCACAGCGGTCATCCTGAAAACGAACGTTGTGACGTATTGGCTGTTGAAGCAAGTCATGGAAAGGTGGTTGGTAGGTGACAACAAATAATACAGAAACGAATGCTCCGGTACAACGTAACGCTTTCAAAAAATCTTTGCCATTATGGTTGATACTTTTAATCGTTATAGGACCTGCGGTTGCGGCGAGTATCGTGATGATATTCGCGGATATTCCGGTTAGCCGATGGTTTTTCGGGCATCAGGAATGGACGAAGCCGTTTTCCGAGTTGCGGAAGATGATAATGATGTTTGAAACATTCGGTCATCTGACCGGTATGATAATACTGTTAATCGCGTTACCGATTCTCGACCCGGCGATGCGGCGTTATTGGAAACGTATTTGTATAGTTATGTTAGCGGCGTGTATAGCACCGAACGTAATCAAGATTCTTATCGCCCGTTGCCGTCCGCGATATTTTTTCGGTGACTACGAAGGGAAACACGAAACATTCGCCGATACGTTCATTCAATACTTACCGTTAAAGAATACATACAGTGAAATTCAAAGTTTTCCATCCGGTCATACAACGTTGGCGTTCGCGATGATGACAACGTTGATGTGCTTGTACCCGCGAGGGCGTTGGTTGTTCGTTGCACTGGGAATCGGAGTTGCTATACAGCGAATAGTAGCAACCGCTCATTTCCCAAGCGACACAATAGCAGGCGCGGCGTTGGGGATTTTGGTTGCGGCGTTGTTGTTACCGAGAAAATGAGAGGATATGGATTTGTGGTAACGTTTAGTCAGAACAATTACGTTTTGTACGTTACCAACATTTTTGATTGTGTTCAGTAAAAAAATTGATACACCTCGTCTCGAAAAAATTTTTTCTCCCCTCACTTTGTTATCTTTCCGCTCTGTGATACAATCACGTCTTCCTTTGGGAAAAATCTGCAATGGAGTGCTGATTTGCCTGTTTTTGTTTGTCACTTAAACATTACACTTTTATGCGGTACTTTGTAACTCTTTTTTGTTATGTTGTTGCGAACTTGTTCGTGACGTTTGTTGTTGCGCAACCGCCGAAGTCTTCTGTTCAGTTGGCTGCCGAGAAACTTTTGCGTGAGATGCCAGTTCGGATTTATAACGGTAAGGCAAACGAGTCGGATTTGCGTGAATGTGTTAAGTTTATTGACATTGCCCAAAACGACAACGCGCGGCGACCGTTTATTTTGTTGGCGGCACAGTATAATCGTATTACTTTGAACAAGCCGGAACGCGCGTTGGCGATTGTTGCTCCGTACTTGATTGGTGCCGAACGTGCGAAGAGTTGGCAGAAGTCAAACGACGACGCGGTTAAGGTTGTGAACGCGAAGTGGACAAAGGAAGTTGCGGCGGCGAAGCGTGAAAAACAAGACCCGCCGAAGCAACCGCCGCAGTATCAGGTCGAGTTACCGCCGCCGCGTGAGTGGACGATTGATGAGACAACCGCGTTGTTCGCGGTCGAAGCGGCGGCGTGTTTCGCGGCGTTCGACAAGACGCAACGTGCAATCGAAATCATCGACATCGTTGGTAAGAATTACAAAGACGAAACCCGCGTGCTCGCGGCGGAGTGCGGCGCGGATTTGTTTTTGCAGACGAAGTTGTACGGGCGGGCGGTTGAGTTTTACAAGTTTGCAATCGATGTTCTCGGCTCGCTCAAACAACGCGTTTACGAACCCGGCGAAG
>JAITST010000001.1 GCA_031287585.1 Planctomycetaceae bacterium
GTTGACACAAAAACGCAATGTATCACATACGATTATGACACAGCAAACGGCAATCGTTTGCCAAGTGTTATCTATCCAAGTGGCAAAACACTTACTTACACTTACGATAATTTCGATAACGTATCATCAATCAATGAAAACAAAACACCGCTAGTATCGTATATGTATGATGGCTCTGGAAGCCCGATACAAACGACGTACAATCGCCAAACGTGTCGTTAAATTACAACAACGGACTTGACAGGTACGGTAGAGTAGTTAATCATTCGTGGAATAAGGGGAATGTAGCGGTGGTTCACATAGTTCACGATTATGATTATGCAGGCAATCGTACAAAACGTTACGACGCAGTCAGAAACGCAAATTCCGAACTGTATCAATACGATAAACTAAACCAAATCAAAAATCTAAAACGCGGTGAGTTGAACAAAGAACAAACAGAGGTTTCAGTCGCAACTCACAGCGAAGCATGGAATTTTGATAAGACGGGAAATTGGCAACAATACACTCGTAACTGGAAAGTAGAAAACAGACCCCACAGCGCCGCAAACGAATTGCAGAACATCGTAACGCACGACGCAAACGGTAATATGATTTTAATGCCGGGCTTGAAGTGCAAGTAAGATGCATGGAATAGAATTGTAGAAGTAAAAGATTCAACCGATAATGTCATTGCAAACTATGAATACAACGGTCTAAACCAACGAATAAAAAAGACAGTTGGAAAGAATACAACAAAATTTTTTTTTCAACGAAAACTGGCAAGAACTAGAATCGCAGACTAACTCTGAAGTAACAAGTTACGTCTGGGGATTGCGTTACATAGACGATTTAGTGTTACGCGAAAAAGCCAAAGAACGTTTATATTCGATTGCAGTCCACCGCTTTTGACCATCTATTCGACTACATTAATTATTTTATTGGAGCCGCTGGTAATCCCGAAGGGCGTCCTAATCGGCGGTGTTGCGATAAAGCCAACGACAACACCAAAAGCCAGATTGGGCGAAGGGTTCGAACTGGTATTGGTTCGATGCAGATCCGCTGCAAATGTCTTCAACGTTTGCAACTTCGTATTAACGTTCAGGCAAAAAAAGACGTTCACGTCCATTGTGCCGTCCGCGTTCTGCAAAACGTTCCCGCGAACCGCTGATGACCGAACCGCGTCTGTTGGTAGATTTACAAAATCATATACAAGCATACAGACCATATCTTATGATAAACGATAAAAGACCGCTTGCACTGACAACCTTACCGCTGGCGTTTCAGACGTGAAAAAATTGCAAAATATGTCGGTGTTTTACGTCACAATAAAGGAACGGGACAATACCGTTACAACCCGGATTTCATTTTGACGGAAGATGAAGACGGAAAAACGTTACCGAAAGCCGCTAAAATTTTGCAAAAATATTTCACCTGCGAAAAAACCGGACAGCCCTATAAACTCAAGCAGGAACTGCGGGAGATTCTGGAAAAATGTTATCCGTTGTTGCGGGACTTTGTCAAGCAAGAAATTATCAAAAAGAATGTCATCGTTGAAGTATGTCCTGCGTCGAATTTCCGCATTGGACATTTAACGAAGATTGAAGACCATCCGTTGTTTGCAATGTGTCCGCCGGGTGAGGGAGGCGGTATTTCTGTAGTATTTGGTACGGATGATCCTTCAATGTTTCAAACCTCGATTGATGAAGAATATTTATTTGTAAAAAAAGCGATGGATAAAAAGTATCCTGCTTTACCGCAGGAAAAACGGTTGGAATATTTGGAAACGATTCGCCGCCGCTCAATGGAACTATGCTGCGATGACCTGCCGGGTGATACGAATACGATACTTAATTTAATCGAAGGGCTTATTCCAGCAACATAGGTTAATTAAGTATTTATTTGGTCGGCAGGATTTTGAGTGTTATCAAAACGAGATTTTGTATTACGCCCGAATCATTGCCGGGCAGGAGGTAGTGGTCTCCAATTCAATGAGCAAATGAGTATCAAAAGAGAATGGATTTGACGAGTCCATTCGCCTTGGTTTTATTATTTTATGTACAATAAACAAAGTTTGATACAACGCTGTTCATGGAAATGATACAAAAATTCTCACCGCCCTTCCGTTTGATGCACTTCAAACTTTTGGACAAGGACATTTTAAAATGGCGAAAAATACACTATGCTGTTCGGTGAACGGCAAACCTCGTTCAGCAACCAATTACCGTCACTTCGCCTTCAACGTTCCAAGTAATCCGTTCTTCCCAAGACAATTTTTTATCTTCACTCCGCCGGTCGAAAATGACAAGGTAACACGGAATTTTATCACTGTCCTTCATTCGCAATGAGGACGAAAAACTATCCCGATAACCAACGATTTGCTTTAAGCCCTCGGTTTTGACTTTTTCAAACGTTTGACGGTCTCGCAACAGTTTTATTTCAATAATATTCCACTTGCCTTTGTATTCGATTGCTAAATCCATTCGCTTACGTCCCGCAGCGTATTCCCGCTCGATTCGTCCTGAACCATTCGTGAC
>JAITST010000018.1 GCA_031287585.1 Planctomycetaceae bacterium
TGGATTCGGGTTGTTTTTCGGTGTTGTTGATACGTTCTTGAAGTTTGTGTTGTAATGTCTCGTTACCCAATTTTCGGATCGCGGTGAAGAGAAAGTCGTCCATGTCGTCGAGGACGTGACCATATTGGGCGTTATCGCCAACGGTATCGAGTTCGGAGAGAAGGGCTTGAAATTTTTCGAGAAGCAGGGCTTCGGTTGCTGAACGGGAGGTGATAGTAAACATGTGACTTCCTTGTCTGTAAAAGGGGAACGGAGAGAAAAAAGACATTATACCAATCACCCACTAAAGTTTACACACCCCATCACCATCGCAAGCACCAATACGTATTGCAATCCATCATAATGGTGTTATAATCATTATTTTTAGATAATTCGTCCGGTTTGTAGTCTTGTTTTATGAAAATAATTGTCGGTATCACTGGTGCTAGCGGGGCTGTTTATGCCCGACGGCTTTTGGACGAACTTGCTTTGGGTGAGTTTGAGTTGCACGGTGTTTTTAGCAAGACCGGCAGCGAGGTTATGCGTTATGAATGTAACGTTTCCGAGAACGATTTTCCGCGTGCTAGTTGGCATAAGAGCGACGATATGTTTTCCGAAATCGCGAGCGGTTCTAACGCGGCGGATTGTATGGTTGTTGTACCGTGTTCGGTGAACACGTTGTCGTGTATCGCGAACGGGATAACAAACAACCTGCTGCAACGGGCGGCATACGTTACACTCAAAGAGCGGCGGCGGCTGATTGTTGTACCACGCGAGATGCCGTTTGATACGATTTGTTTGAAAAATATGTTGAAACTCGCAAACGCCGGAGCAACAGTAATGCCCGCGTCACCAGCGTTCTACCACTCTCCGCAAACTATTGACGACCTTGTCGGGTATGTTGTGGGTAAGATTTTGGACGCGATGGGAATTGGAAACAATGTTTTTCCGGCGTGGAGGAAACGTGACTGAATCAATTGTCATAACCAGACATTTTAGCCGTATAATTTTTCACGACCTTTGCGGCTAAAAATTATCCGTGAACAGTCACAAATTTTATTCACCTTTAACCACTAACAAACTATTAAAATGTTTATTACAGAAAATTTTCTCCTTCGTACTCCGAGTGCGGTTAATCTTTACCACAACTTCGCGAAACCGATGCCAATCATCGACTATCATAGCCACCTGCAACCGTCGGAGATTGCGGACAACAAACATTTCCGCAACATAACCGAAGTTTGGCTCTCCGGCGACCACTACAAATGGCGTGCGATGCGTGCGGCGGGTGTTGACGAGCGGTTTATAACAAGCAACGCAAGCGACCGTGAAAAGTTCGACAAATGGGCGTGGACTGTTCCGCAAACGTTGCGTAACCCGCTCTATCATTGGACACATCTGGAACTTGCCCGTGTATTCAGTATCACCGACCGCTTGCTAAATCCGCAAACCGCCGATTACATTTGGAATACAACGAACGAGTTATTACAACAAGACAACTTCACTGTCCGCGAGTTAATCCGCCGAAGTAACGTCGAAGTAATATGCACAACCGACGACCCCATCGACACGTTAGAACATCACAAACGAATCGCTGCCGACAAAAGTTGCGAGGTAAAAGTATTCCCAACATTCCGTCCCGACAAAATTTTCAACATTAACGCTTTACTGCCAAACGGAGGTGTCCCAACAAAAGAAAGTTTGCGTGACTACAATGTCTATATTGACAAGTTAGCCGCCGCCGCAAATATAAAAATCAACGACTTCGATTCGCTATTGGAAGCGATAAAAATCCGTCACGATTATTTCCATCAACACGGCTGCCGTCTGTCGGATCACGGATTCCGTGAATTTAATTACTACGGTACTGCTGAACGTTTGACAAATTCCAATTGTGATAAGATATTTCAAAAATTACGAAACCGTTCACCTGATATTGAGCAGATTGACTCGATAGATGAGATGGTTTTGAGTTCAGTACTGATGCGTGAGATTGCGAAACTAGACGCGGAAAAAGGTTGGACAATACAACTGCATGTCGGCGTAATACGTAACAATAATACGCGGTTATTCAAACAAAGCGGTGTTGACATTGGTTGCGATTCGATGAATTCAGATAATTTCATTACGCACTGTTTTTCTCGTTTCTTTGACCATCTTGACAAAGAATCGAAGTTGCCGAAAACGATTGTCTATAACTTAAATCCGGTTGACGGCGATATGATGGCAACGATGATAGGCAACTTTCAGGACGGAAAAACACCGGGCAAAATGCAGTACGGAAGCGGCTGGTGGTTTCTCGACCAGCGCGACGGAATGAGAAGACAGATAGACATACTATCGAACTACGGATTGCTGAGCAAATTTGTAGGAATGTTGACGGACAGCCGTTCATTCCTGTCCTTCACTCGTCACGAATACTTCCGAAGAATTTTATGCGACATATTGGGCGAAGAAGTAGAGAACGGATTACTGCCAAGCGACGATGAACTGATAGGGAATATGGTAAACGGCATCTGTTACAATAACGCAAAAGAGTATTTCGGATTCGGTTGAAACCGATTATAAAACTCTATTCCATTTTAGATTTATGATTTTAGATTTTGTGCGCAGAACAGTAATCTAAAAACATAAATCTAAAATCATCTCTCAATAAATTGGCGGCGTTACTATCGCCCCTCTTTCCGGAGTTATGAGAACTGGCGGATAACCCGGTGTTGGAGATGGAACGAAGTATGGACCGAATGTGCCGCGTAGTCCGAATTGACGGCGGTACTGGTTGTAGTGGTGAGTACCTGCGGACGGCGGATTTGCTGTCCATTGGGCTGGCGGACGATAGTTGTACCTGTAACCGAATTTGTAGTTGCGACGGTCATTCATATCGTACTTGTTCGGCGGTGGTGCGTTGCGGTCGATTTCGTCTGCCGCTTTTACCGGCGGACGGCTGCTTATTGAGTCCGGCACTATTACTTCCCCCTCTTGCGAATATGCTAATTCACAACTCGTTAAGAGGAGTACCAGCAGTGACAACGTGACAAAGAATTTTGGATACATTTTTTCTCCTTTTGGAAAATGGGTTTGAGTATTTAACTATTACTTTCCTACTTTTAGACGTTCACCAAGGTAGTGGTCTAGGTCTGGAATTGCTAGGATTTTGTTCATTGTTACGTCTATTGCATATTCTACGCGGCGAAAATTTACCGTCAGGTCTTCGAGGACTACGTAGCACGCTAACGGGTTACGATCTCTCGGTTGTCCCACCGAACCAACGTTTATCATTGCCTTTTTACCAGCCAACGTGAAGCGATTATCAATATCCGACGGCGCGAAGAACTCACGGCTCTCCGTGAAAACACCCGGAACGTGGGTATGACCTTGAAACGAGTACTTCGGCACTACTGAAAATAGTCGCTCCATTTTCCGTTCGTCGTAGATGTCGTCCTGAAAGACATACTCGTTGAGCGGATTCCGCGGCGAGCCGTGTACATAAACAAAATCGCCTTCTTTATGAATACGCGGCAACTGCCCGAGAAAATCCCAACGGCTGCTTGCAAGCTGTTCGTTCACCCTACTCGAGTTTTCTAATTGGTCACGTGTCCAAAAAATGGCACGTTCCGCACCGGAGTTGAAACCTTCGGGGTCGAACAGCGTCGCCTGGTCGTGATTTCCGAGTACACAAATTTTCGCACGCTTCATAATGATGTCTATGCACTCAATCGGATTCGGTCCGTAACCGACAAGATCGCCCAGACAGTATATCTCTTTGATACCCTGTGAGTCAATGTCAGCCAACACCGCCTCAAACGCTTCGAGGTTGCTGTGTATGTCACTTATAATTGCTCGTTTCATTTTTCGCTTTCGCTAATTTAGGTAAATAACGAATCATTTCGGTTTGCTGGTTATCGTCGTGTAACACAAAAACGTCAAGCGTAGTATGATAACAGATTTTACATCGTCAAACAAGTACTGTGTAAAATTTTCTGCAAAGTATGTCGCGAGCGGTTACGTGAACAGTAAACATTCAGTATAACCGATATTATAGGTATCTTCAAAAAAAATACCCGATCAAAATAGTAACCCGTGTAAAATTAAGAAATTTATGATAAAGAACGCTAGCCGCGATCCTCGAACAATTTTAACCGCCCGTTAATAAAAAATTTTTGCCAACGGAGAATCACAATAAAACGCATAAATTATGTACAAATAGTTTTTCCATAATGATTTGATGTGACATTTGTTTAGAATAATTATGTTTGGTCGGTCAAGCATAAGCGGCAAGTTTCTACAAAGTGCAGGCGAAACCCGTACAGTCGCGATTTATTACAAACGATACTATCAACCATCACACCTCCGGTTTTTTATCTTCTTCTTTCTGCGCTGTTGCTTCTTTTTGTAGTTGTAGTATGCTTTTGTTTATTTCTGCCCTTCTTTTTGCTTCTTGTTCGTATCTTTTTCTTCGGCGGCGGTCTTGTATTTTTTGTTGTAGTATTTCTCTGCTCGCCCGCTTTTGTTTTAGTATCGAAAATGGTAACAATACTCTTATCTTTTTTTCTTTGTCCGTGAACTTCGGTAGGATTCTTACCGGTACTTCAAGCCGTTGGAAGATTCTGCATATATGTTCGTGGCACGTGAACAGGAATACCTGTCTGCCTGAGTCGGCTACGGATTTCAGTAGTCTTGCTGTGGCGGCGGCTCTTTCGCTATCGAAGTTTACCAGTACGTCGTCCAGTATCATCGGCAATACTGTGCCGTGTTTGAAGAATGCGGCAGTCAACGCCAGACGTATCGCTATGAATAATTGCTCTCTCGTTCCACGCGATAGCCAACTTACCTCTAACGTGTTTCCATCCGCGTCGTCAACGTATAACGTTTCATCACCTAGCGGTGTCCAAACACGCTGGTATCTTCCAGATGTCATCTCGCGTAACAACTCCGACGCTTCAAACAACGTTTGCGGCTGACGTTCACGTTCATACGTGCCGCGAATTTCGTCTAACAACTTAATCGTTACCGCAAGTGATTGCCACTGTTTTATCGCGTCAGAAATTTGGTCGTTGACACGTGCCAAACGGCGGCAACGCTCCTGCGGCGTTTTATCTTCCGACAGTATTCGTAACTGTTCGTCAATTCTGCCGCGTGTTTCCAATTCCGTTTTCAATCGCGACGACGTTACCTCAACACGATTCCGTACCTGCGCAAGTTGGTTCGGTAAATGTTCACGGTTACTCGCGTCGAGATATTTTGCGATTTCAAGTTCGTCACAAACACCGCCCAGTCCCGCTTCCAGTTCGCGTTGAACGGATTCCTGTTCCGAATGTAACGCCCGATACTTGTGAAACTTTTCGTACAGCGAACGCAAATCTTGCGGCGACTTCGCCCCGAAATGTTGTAACAACGAGTTCAACGCACGCTGCGATTTCTTAAATACATTCCGCACACGACGATACTCTTTTCGCAACACTTGTTCGTCTTTCCGAAATTTTTCACGTTTTGCAAGTGATTCATCGTTCTCACGCAAACGTTGACGCACCTGTTCGAGCAAGTCAACGTAACTCAATCCTTCGGGGAACGTCAAACCGGTTTCGATAACCATCCTGTCGATTCTGTCCGTGATAACTCGCATATCACGTATCCGTTGGTTCATCAGTTCGTAACGGTGATCGAGTTCGCTGCGAATAGTTCCAACAGTATCGTAACGTCCAATCAAATCACGAATCTGCGCCGGTGCCCAATCTTCGGGTAAACCAACCACACGCAACCAGTTTGTCCACCGCTTTGTCGCGTCGCCAAGTTCCTGTTTCACCTCGTCGTAACGCTGCTTCGCGGTTTTGAGTTGATGCGCCGCGTCACGCCATTGACTTTCGAGCGGCATAAGTTTTTCGAGCGTTTGCATCTCGTCTTGTGCTGCCTGCAACTGTTGCTCTGTCGTTTTACCTTCATTCGGAAACTTCGCGTCAACCGCGTCAATCTCGCGTTTTGCCTGTTCCATTTGTCCGAGCAACAACGACAGTTGGCGTTGATTATGTTGTAACTTTGAACCGTTTGTTTTTTCAATCGAAATTTTTCCGCCGATTGCACCCGCAACAAACAACGCTCCGACAACGCCAAGAAACGCATACGCCGGAAACATCACCGCACAACCAATCAGTCCCGTTCCGAGCAGTACCAGTATGAACAACGCGGCGAGCATCCAAATCGGTAACGCCTGATTCTGAATCAAAAAAGCGTTGACACGTTCGAGTTCTTTGCGATGCTGCACCATCTCCGCAAGCCGCCGCCCAGCCGCTTCGCGCCGCCGCAACTGTGTCAACATTTCGCCCGTCTTCTCCAATGCCTCCGCGATTGATTCGACTTTACGCGAAGCCAAAACACCGCCAACCTTTTCGTCTAACAATTTTACCCGCTCCGCCAAGTCTTCGTACTCTTCTTTGACTTGCGGAAAACGTTGCCTCGCGTTGTGTAACGCTTTCGCGGGAACACGGAAGTCGTCGAGGTTTACATTGTGACGTTCATCACCTGATACCGTTTCGTTAACGTTGGCGGCGGACGATGTTGTTTGCGGTAAAACAGTCGTTGACGTAACGGACGCGGGCGGGCGATTCATTACAACTTTGTTTGTCGCGGGACGGCGGCGATTTTTCAGGTGCGATTCTTTTTCCGCCAGTTCCGATTCGAGCGACGAAATTTCCTGTTCACAACGGGTGATTTGCTGGTCAATTTCGATGATACGTTTTTCTTCTTCTAGCAAAACTTCGATACGCGGCGAGAGCCGCCAAAGATTTTCGTTGATTGGTAACGCGGCAGCGGATTGTTGTATCTCGTTTTGTTTCACTTTGATTTGGTCACGGATACGGCGTTGTTCCGCGAGTTCAGTTTCAAACGTTTCGAGTTTCTTAATCGCCGCGTCTGTTATCTCGACAACATTTCCCATCGCGCCGAGCCGTGTCACGACATCGTTTCGTTTGTCCCAAACGGGAATCAAACGCGCGGCTGTTTCGTACAAACGTGTTTCGTGTTGTAACGCCGCGAGTTCAGTTTCGATTGATTCGAGTTGACGGTCACACTGACGGCGGTCATCGGAAAGTTTGGCGTAGTCGCGAAGTGCGCCGCGTGACTTGCCGACTTCTTCGAGAATTTTGTCGCGTTCTTCGATTAACCGCGTTATCTTCGATGGTTTACCGGAAACGTCGAGCAGGCGGTCGCGTGAACGAATGAGTTCTTTCAGCACGTCAACGAGCGAAACTCTATCAAGTCCGATACTCAAACGGAATAGCAAGTCAGCGGCTTCGGTATCGCCGAGCGTGCTGAGACGTTGTAGTTCATCAAGTCCGATTGCGAATACGTTGTTATACGTCGGTTCGTCAACTCCGTTCACGAGAATGTTTAGCAAGTGTTCGCCTTGCGCAATTCCGTCTCGTCCGGTTAATACTACGAGTTCTTCTTCACCAGCGGGACGTGCCGTGTCGAATGTTCGGCGCAAATGAAATATGCCGTTTGAACAGTTCAATATCATCTCACCGCCAGCGATTGGGGGCGGCACGATGACGGCAGCCGTATTTTGTTCAGACGTTGATAGGTCGGTTGACGACGGTTGTTCGATTGGCTGTGATAACGAATGTGGTTTGATAGTGTGTACAACGTAACGATGACGATCGTTGTCAAACCCATAGAGTTGTCCGCGCAAAAATTCAAGTAACGTCGTTTTACCCGCTTCGTTCGGTCCGTAAAAAACGTTTAGCCCGTCTTCAAGATTCGGCATTGATAACGTCTGCCATAAGCCGAATCGACTGATGTCAAATGCAGTGATTTTCATTAAATTGGTTTGTTAAAAAAATTTTTGTTGTATTCTGGAACAACAGTCGTAACAGTAATCAAATAGTATCTACACATCTTTTACCCTACGGGGCAAATCAAAAATCTAATCTTATTCCTCAATCACATCCCGCCGTTTATCTCCAACTAACAATTCGCTGCCAAGTCTTACCGCTTCCCGTAACGCTGTCACCTGTGCGCGGCGTTGGTATGATGTTTGGCTGTAAATTATTTCTTTGTCTTTTACTGATTCAGTTGTTGCCGTCTTCTTGTCTGCCGCTTCGTCCTGACGTTTTTTCTTTGAACATAACGTCAAACGTTTTGCAATCGGTTGTTCACGTACCGACTCTGAAATCATCGCGTCAATGTCAATCGGCTCGGACGAATTTTGCAAGTAATGACGTGCGAGACGCAAGTAATCTCCGAGAATCGTTTTTGAATTTCCGTCTGCTGGCAACTTGTTCGGCTCTACAACTTCCAGCGAGAGCGACCACGCAATCGGCGGCTCTTTTCCGTACATCCCGCGAAGTTCCGCCAGCAACTCTTCGCTAAAACGCCGCGAACGAATCTGCCGCAACAACACCGCGTTCGTATTCGTTGCGTCAATCCGCCAACGTATCATTAAATCGTAATCACTCTGCGGCGCACGGTGAAACTTGATTTGCTCACGGATTTTGTTGAGCAGCGTTTCGATGTCGTCTTCTTCCGCCGCGGTTACGGTTAAATCTAGCCACCGTAATGTCGCGAGCGAGATAAAAGTTAGCGTCGGTTCTTCGTTCTGAAACACTTCAACAAGCGTTACACCGAACTCGCCCGTGTCTTTCGGTGACATACCAACTGGTGCGCCCGGATAATGAACGATGTACGGAACCGGCTCGTCTTTCGCAAACGAATCGTTGTTTGTTGACTTCGTTTGTTTTGTTTGCTTGTCGTTGTCACTTTGTAATTGTTCAGCCAAAGTTAGCGGTAAGTTTACTTTTTGACGATTGCCGTTGAAAGTTGTTCGCGAACGTCCGCCTAACGCCCAATACGGTATCCGACGCGAGCCGAGCGTTTCTGGTTCGACTTGACCGTTTGCAACCGCAATCGTGAAAAGTCCGTTATCCGGTAAAAGTTCGCCAACTTGTAATTTAGGATTTTGACGGTTGCGGCTCATACCAATCAAACGCGCGAGCGGTTTGTTGTCGCGGACGAACGTGTATTCCTGAACGCCGCTGCTGGGAAACAACCGGACATTACCCGGTAACTGAAAACCAACCGGCATATCTTCGGGGCTGTCTGTTTCGCCGCCCGCCCAATAAACGGTTATACCCGCCGCCGACAACCGTTCAAGTTGCCGAATCAGAAAAATCATCCCGCACGGTCCAGTCTGGAGCGGGTCAATAATGTTACCCGAAAGAACGACAAAGTCAACCGCCTCCCGCAACGCCGTATCGAACACGCGTTCCGCTGTCCGGTACGCGACATCAAGCAGACGCGACTCCAACGCCGTCGGAATTTCCGTTCCAACTGAAACAGCACCTTCAAGATGCAAATCCGCCGCGTGAATAAATCTGAAAGAAAGCATAGTTACATAGTGTTACACGCACGGTTTTGCGTGTATAATTGTGAAAGTATTGTCAAACAAAAATACCGAGAAACCATTGTACACTAAAACAGGTGGGTTAGGCAATGTGTGCCGGTTACAAAATTTAGAAAAAATTTTCAGGAAAAAACAATGTCAACACCAGAATTGCCGCCAACAGACGTTGAATCGGAAACCAACACTAATAATGACAACGCAGCAACCAGCAACGCGAGTCACGATACCGCCGATGCCGACAACGTTGGTGCTGGTTACGCGTATCGCAAGCCGCTAAAAACGTTGCCGCAGAACTTACAAAATTTGCGTGAACGTACACAACAATTTTACGGTGAATTGAAAACGGACAAAAAATTACGTGTTAAAACGATAATTGTTGGATGTTCGGTCGCGTTGATGTTCGTGGTTTTGGTATTGTCAACGTGCAGTCCGCGTAAAAGTTCACCGTTTCTGCCTGCCCCTGAAACAGTAACGTTAGGCGGTGAAAAATTCTCCGGTGAAAAATTTATCGGACTGGAAGCGACCCGAAAAACGCAAAACAAAGATTTGATTGCGGAACTCAAAAACATCGTCAATAACAACGAAACACCAAACGATTTGTCAACCGCGTCAACAAACAAAGACGCAACGCTGATAGATATGTTCATCTCGGAACGATTTTGTGAAAAGTCAGAACAAGATGCGTTGACGCGGCTCTACAATGAAAGTCCGCTCGGTTCGTGGACAATCCCGCCGAGCGTAATAAAAAAACTCAAACCGGACATCAGGCGGTTACAGCGTGAACGTGACCTGTTGCGTAAAGTATTTGATGACCAAAGTTCGCTCTTTCAGTTTGACATCGTCAACTACGAAGGTTCGGCGGACGCATTACCGGTAAAGGATTATTTGAGTGACTATATGTTAGTCGAGGAATTTTCAGCGGCGGCAGCGTTGGATGAGGGCGACTTGACAATCGCGGTCACTTCGTTGTGTTATCTGTTCAAGGCGGCGGAAAAGGCATCGCGTGCCTACTCGTTGGCGATACGTTTATCCGCTGCGGCAGTGAGAGAGAAGGCGTGCCATATTTTGCAAACGTTGGTACTCAGCCCTGATTTTTCGGCGGCGTATCGTGATATAGTTGTGAACGAATTAGTAACAACGCTTCGCAGTTGGCAACCCGACCAAACGGCGTGGATAGGCGAACGGGCGAACGGAATGTTGACATTTGAAAGGATAAGACTAAAAGGATTAAACGAGGGCTTGTCTTCGGACGAACTTGTCGAACTGGTAAATCGCGAAATTTACGATAAAGTTTATGACAATTTACTTTATACAATAGACCCCGACGAAGCGTTTTACTTGCAATCGTTTTCAAAACTGATAACCGAGAGTGAAAATCCGTTCTACGAAAGAGGCGGTTTTTGCAGCAACTTAGAAAGTGACATACGAACAAAATACGGTACCGACGAAGAACCATACATATCAGGTTTCCTGCTGAAAGGAGTACGCGGCAAGATGCGATTGCAAGCGATCGACAAAGCAAGAATAGAATCGTGCTACTTGGCACTGGCACTAGCAAGTGGAAAACGTCCGCCCAAAACAATAGTTGACCCTGTATTCGGAAAACCATACACAATCCAAGAAACAGAGACATCAGTAAGCGTAGGTTTTTCACCGGAGTTAAAACCATTTGTGGTACCGAAGACGAAATAGAAACCGGTAGAAGAATACAGTTATTTTAGATTTTTTTTAATACACAAAATCCCAAATCTAAAACCTAAAATAAAAACAATCTCTCCGTGCCCCCAGTACCTCTGTGCGCAACACCATTTATTTTTCATTTCATTTACAGTGTTGTGATGTATCTGTACAAACCCAATTTAGATGAACAAATGGCAACCAATTGCTCACAAATGAATTTATAGAACAAGAAACCTTATTTTTACTAGAGACACCTCAGTAGCAATGAGCGTTTCTCACAAACATAATCTTATTACCTCATTGTTGCTCGCCTTAATTCTAAATAAGGTAATGAGGTTCTTTTTACGGGCGTACATTTGCTACTGATGTGTTTTTTGTAAAAATAAGGTTTCTCTGTTCCACAAGCTCATTGGTGAGCAAAGGAGTGTCGTTCGTTTTTACAAATAAGATTTGCTCGCGACAACATCATAACACAAACAATTTTCAATCGTGTTCGGATACTATCGTTTTTGGTAAGTACGGAACCAATTCCAACACAGATGCCGATTGCATGGCGATTTTTTTAAGTTTCTCCAACGGGTCTTCGGCTTGATTTTTCTCAACTTTTGTATCAGATGGCACGTCTTGTTTATGATTCAGTTGTCCTAACACTTTTTCTTTATCTTTTTTTTGTTGTGCCAAAGCATCTTTTTCGTATCCGATTCTTGGGTGCGTTTTATTATACTCCGCAAAATCGTCTCTATACTTTTTGTCATTTTTTAATCTGGAACGCAATTCAAGAAACGCATCCATCTGGATTCTATTAAGCATCATACTCTTTTCGTCAAAACGGGCTACATACGGAATGTAACGCACTTTTGCGGTTTTCATATATTCGTCAAGTGTCATATTAAATTCAATCGGGCGAGGATTACCTCTGGTATTTTTTTCTATTGTGACTCCAACTACGTCAATGTAGTCAACATACTTTGTTAAATCAGCAACAAAAAGTTGATTATCAATTTCAAACAAATTTGCCATGTGCCCCATTTCTCCTGGGGTTGGATGGTCTAAGTACAAAAGCCAATTATTTATTTTAAGCCCATCTAATTTCATACTCAAAAAAAATGCCAAATCCATGCATTTACCTGTTTTTGTAATTTTAACAATTTCAGTACTTGCTTTTTTAAACTCGCTTGGCGTTAATTTTTCATTTACTTTATCATAATACTTACCTTCTTGTAGGTTATAGAATAAATAATCTGCTAATTCTTCATAGATTTTTTCGTATCGCGAAAGTGTGTTTTTATTAAGTGCGTCTTTTTTTCTTTGCTTATCGCTTGTATGTTTTTTTTTTACCGTCGTTATCAAATAATTCCGGGTCATATCTATTAAACACTTCTTGCATTGCAATCATTTCATTTTTTTGCATTTGTAAAAGGTCGGTTGAAGATATAGAGTTTGAATACGTGGGTGCATTAAATCTCCAAAACGGAAATGACACCTCCGCCGGAGTTACCATAGCCGTCGCCATCACGAACGGCAACACTGCCTTTTTAGCTGCATCAAATGTCTTCATCAGTGTTGATTTCTTTATGTTATTTTTCATATTTGTACCCATAGATTTCTTGAAGTTAAAATTTTCCGGCACCGTGCCGGGTTACGGCGTTACACACGCCGTAACATAATCACGGGCGAATAATATCACTGGTTGTCGCTAACTAGGGAAATGCGTAAGCCCAAATATGTACTCTTATCCTTCGGGGAACTGATGCTCCGATTAAACGGAACACCGTCGTGCCGAACGGCTGACCGGCAAGAACGGGCGGGGCTGTACCAACAGCCGCCCCGATACACCCGCCACCCGCCATTTGCCGCCCCCGTTGGGTCGATTACACTATCAGTAGGATAATCACCATACCAATCGTTACACCATTCCCACACGTTGCCGTGCATATCATACAAGCCCCAATTATTTTCATCTTTTGTTCCAACCTGATGCGTGTACATAGGTTCACCTTCGTATCTATGCGTTGGGGCACCACCGTTAGGACCACTGTTTGAATTGTACCACGCCGCGTTGTCCAATTTGTCTGAATACGCTCCTTTCGTACCCGCGCGACAGGCGTATTCCCATTGCGACTCCGTCGGTAATGAAAACTTAAAACCTGATGGCGCAACGCCAAGTTTGTTAAGTTTATCAATAAACGCTTCACAATCATGCCAAGATACACGTGTGATTGGAAATGGCAATTTTCGCTCTTTTGATAGTTTGTTATAAGGAATACTTTTCATCACGCACGACCACATCGGAGCAGTTACCTCTGTCTCTCCCATCCAAAATCCTTGCGTTAATGTTACTTCGTGTTGCGTTTCATCTTCATTGCGGTCTTCCTCGCCTCGCGGGCTACCCATCATAAACTTTCCCGCAGGACACCAGCGAAAGGCATACCTCACACCCTCTATTGTCAGTTCCATTCTGGCACCGGCATTTCTGGTACTATTGGAATTGTCTTCGGGTTTGGTTATCTTACTTTGTGCAACGGCTACTGTTACTCCGCTACCGGTGAGCAACGAGAATCCGAGAATGCCAAATATGCAGAAAAGGTAAAGCGATTTTTGTAAAACATTGAATCTGGTTAGGTAATTAATAAATGTCATTGAAATATCTTTCTAAAAAAATGGTTTTGAATACATTGTCGTGAGTCTATTAAGGTTTTAAATGAATTAAAACCTTAATAGGCAAGTTGGTTATTCGCTAATTGTTTTCTTCCCGGGTAACATCAATTGATAGAATAGTTTCGGCTCAATGCTTTCACTTATAACTCGTACCGAGTTATCGCAATTGAACGCAACAACAATACCCGGATGTTTCGACGACGGACGCGCCTTCGCATAAGCATATTGAACGCCTGTCATCATATAATAATCGTTGTTGGTCTCACAATCGCAGTCCCCTACAAACTGATTAATTCTTGCGGGATATACAGCCGAAGCGTCGTCTGCTTTGTTTGGTGATGTTAAACCGTTCCAAGCGTTAGTATAAGGTTTCTCCCCCAAACTATTTTCAGTGCTATTTGTCTTTTCTGCGACGAATGGATAACAAAAACCGATTTTCCACTCCGCACTGTCTCGCCACGTACCAGCGTTTAAGTTTTCGGTGGTCTGCAAAGTGTGAGAAGTGCCGCCTTGTTTCGCGATGTCTTCGTTAGATATTTTGTAATTTTTTCCAAACGAACTTAAAGTTGCACCGCCATCTACACCTCCGTTTGCGCCATAGCCGTTAGCGAATACCGTTTGGTCTTTACCAAGCGGGTCAAAATCGTGTGCGTGATCGTAATCGGAGTCGTAATCTTTCAGAGTATTCTTTTGCTCTACCACTTTGAGTTCATTATCAGCGTTGATGTTTGCCGGTCCGGTGTTTGCGACGTATGATACACGTCCGCAATTTATTCCGCCGCTCGGACAAGTTAAAACTCCAATGTGGTTGTATTCGTAGGCACCCTTGTAATGCAAATTATGATAAAGGTCACCATCAGATGTTTTCTTGCCATCAACAGTAAAACCAGGGTCGCATTCCTCATCACTTTGTATAATCGTCCCCGTCCCACCTTTAACATTTGAAGTACCGATACTCCAGTAGTTAACATCATAACAAGGTGATGCCAATATTATGTCATACAGTTCAGTCTGTTCCAGAAGTGGAAACAACGGAATATACCAACCAGCGTAATAATTACCTTTGTTATTTATTTGCTGGCGATAACCGGGGTAATATTGTCTTGCTTCCATAAAGTTTGTCAAAGCAAGCGACACATTCCGTTGGTTATTCGTACACTGTGCGCGTCGGGCGGCTTCGCGTGCTGACTGTATCGCTGGCAACAACAGGGCTACCAACATACCAATAATCGCTATTACAACAAGAAGTTCAACCAAAGTAAAGGCGGAACGAGGCAGATAAGAATTACGACGTTTACATCTACCGCAAACTGCGCCCCCCCCCCCATTTTAACATTTGGTTAATTTGTGTCTTTACATAGTTTACGAATTTTGTCATGTGTATTTCCTTCCGACAAAGGTTTGTTTGAAAATCATCCGCAAGAACATCCCGCGAACATCAGTTGTAGCATTATACAGATTTTTTCAAAACTGTCAATCGCGGAAAAAGGAATTTAGCAAAAATTTTACACACCCACCAGTAGTCGTCAATTTTCGTCCCCATTGACACCGGATAACCAATACAATAAAATTGAGAAATACCAGTTTTTGAGTAACTGCGGTATATTTCACTTTCAACCATTTTCACACAGGAGACTAACTTATGACTTCGAACTCACGCCGCGATTTTTTGAACACCACCGGGCTGATTACTGCCAGTACCGTTTTAGCAGGTACTGTCGTTCCACAAATTCACGCCGCTTCCGACGACACGATTCACCTCGGTCTTGTCGGTTGCGGCGGACGCGGACGCGGAGCCGCACTCCAAGCACTTCGGGCGGATAACCGGCTCGAGTTGGTCGCCGTTGGCGATGCCTTTCAAGACAGGGCGCAAGGTTACGCGGATGCTCTTGCTAAAAATGCGTCTGTGTCTTCAAGAATCAAAGTCGGCGACAAATGCTTCGGTGACCTTGATAACTACAAGAAAGTTATTGACGCTCTTTCCCCCGGCGATGCCGTCATTCTTGCCTCGCCGCCAGCGTTCCGTCCGCTGCACTTTGAATACGCCGTTAATCGGGGACTGCATATCTTTGCTGAAAAACCGCTCGCTGTCGATACGCCCGGATGTAACCGGATTTTGAAGGCAAACGAGTTGGCAAAACAGAAAGGACTCAAATGCGCGGTCGGCTTGATGATGCGGCACCATAACCGAACCGCAGAAATTGTCAAGGTAATTCAAGACGGGAAAATCGGCGACATTATCGCCTGTAACATCTACCGCAAGCACGGCGAAATGTTCCCTTCATTCTCCTTTCCGCAAGACGCAACTCCGTTGCACAAGCAGTTAATCGGTTTTCAAACTTTTCGCTGGGGTAACGGCGGATTCTGCGTTGATTGGCTCATACACCACAAAGACGTTATTTGCTGGGCAAGAGGTGATTACGCCAATGCCCCGATTGCCTCGGTGTTCGGTATCGGCGGACGTAGTGTTCGGACTGCAAACGACCAACTCTTTGACCACGCAGATTACGAGTATCAGTTTGCAGACGGCGTAAAAATGACGGCGCAGTTGCAGCACATCAACAGCACGCATTATTACGGCGGTGCTTGGATGTTCGGCACAAAAGGGTCCGCGTGGCTCGGCGAGGGGATAATGTCTCCGAAGATTTATAAGGGAACGAAGGAACACAAGGATAACATCATTTGGCAGCCGGAAGCAAAGAATAACGACCATTATCAGGAAGAGCATAACCGGTTTTACGCGGCAATCCGCAACAACGAGAACTGGAACGAAATTGACCGCGGGGTCGAGGCAACATTGGTTTCGTTGATGGGGCGTTACGCAACCGACAGTGGTTTGCACGTTTCTTATGAAACGGCGAAGAAGTCGGAATACGTGATGGCACCGGGCTTGGATACGTGGAATCTGCAAAGCGAAGCACCGGTCAAACCGGACGAGAACGGCAGTTATCTCTATACGATTGCCAAGCCGGGAATAACGAAAGAGTTTTAAGAAACGGTCATTGTATCATTCATTTTTACCCAACGGGGTTTCCTTATGAAGCGGAATATTTTTTTGTTTGCGACATTCTTTTTTGCCAGTATGGTAACTTCGATGTCGTTGGCGCAGGATGTATGTATTCGTGAAAACAGTTTTCAAACCGACTGCCCGCTGATTCGTGCAGAGCGGTCTTTTGAGATACGGGCGGTTATTGATAAAGACAAAACGGTCAAACACGAATGCCGTCTCGTTGTGCCGGAGAACTGTAAGATTTCTGCTGGTAAGAGTGTTTTGTCAAAGGATGTTGTTACGGAAACGTGGAACGCTGTATGTAAAGAAGCCGGTCAGGTTGAATTTATTTTGGAACTGTTGGTCGATGGAAAGGTACTCCAAAAATCTACAATCTCACAAAAAGTTTTACCGCCGCTTAAAATCGAAAAACTTACATACATTCCAGAACCGCAGCCCGTCAAGACGAGCATTCTGGTCGGAGCGCATAACTGTCCGCTTTGGGAAAGAGAGCGGGCAGACCTTTGGAATCAGGTCGTAAAAAAACATCAGGAACGTACTCCGGCGTTGGGTATTTACGCGCAGGACAATCCGGAAGTTGCCGACTGGGAAACGAAATGGGCAGTAGAACACGGTGTTTCGTTTTTCATTTATTGTTGGTACCGTAATAGTCAGAACGCACCTGTGACAACAATGTTTGAACAGAGTGTTTTCGATGACGCATTGTTCAAGTCGCGTTTTGAAAAGAAGATGAAGTTCACGATTATGTGGGAAAATCAACGTCGTGGTTTCGCCGGAGTTAGTGACGAAAAAGACCTTTTTGAAAACCTTATGCCCTATTGGGTCGAAAAGTTTTTCAAACGTGAGAATTATCTTAAAATCGACAACAAACCGGTTCTCTTTGTCTATCAACCTAATGATGTCGCGAGTGATTTAGGCGGGGTGGACAAAGCACGTGACGCTTTTAACGCGATGCGTGAGGTGTGCAAAAAAGCCGGTTTCGACGGACTGTATCTTCTCGGCGAATATCGGGGAACTGACCCGAATTTTTTGCAGGGATACAAAAATCTGGGGCTTGACTATGTCTTTGCGTATTGTTGGGGTATCGGTGGTTCGCCGACTCCCGAAAAAGCAATCAGTACACAAATGCACTACATTCAGGAAGTTCAAAAGCACCGCGACATAATGCCTCAGGTTGTTACACTAAGTCAAGGGTGGAGCGGTTGGCGTGACGAAGGTTCAATTTGGAAACTACCGCCAAAAGATTACGAAATTCTTCTCCGTAAAGGCAAAGAGTTTGTCGAAACGAAGATACCGAAAAACGAACTCGGAAGCAAAATGCTCATCCTTGATAACTGGAACGAATGGAGTGAAGGGCATTACATCGCCCCGTATCGTGAATACGGATTTGATTATCTCGATGCCGTCCGCCGCGTTTTTTCAGACGCACCGGAATCTCACATCGACTTGCTTCCCGAAGACATTGGTTTAGGGAATTACAGTTTACCGTTGACGATGTTTGAAAACCGAACTTCGTGGACATTTCGTGGAATCGACTACGAAAACTGGAAGCGTCAATTCAGTCCTGCTCAAGAGTGGCGAGTGATGATGAATGTCAAGGACTTTCAAAACATTGGAAACTGTCTGACCTTTGAATCAACAACATTCGACCCCGCGATTTGGGTAGCGCAAGACAGAGTACGTACATCCAATTTTGAAAAACTGGTTGTTCGTATGAAAACGACAGTCACCGAAAACGATACGCTGGAAGTGTTCTGGAAAACCGAACAGGAACCTCAGTATTCAGCCAATAATTCATCAAAGGTAACTGTCCGTCCGTCTTCGGAATTTGTAGAATACACGGTAACGCTGAAAGACCAATCAACATGGCAGGGTCGCCTCACCGAACTACGTCTCGACCCCGTCCAGACATCAGGAATTAAAATCGAAATCGAGAGTATTAGTTTGGAATGAATTATGTTCAGGGACGTAGTATGATTCATCAAGAAGGTTCCCATAAAGTCGCTTATCCGCCTTGTGTCCTGCTTTCAAAGAACCA
>JAITST010000019.1 GCA_031287585.1 Planctomycetaceae bacterium
ATTTTTGGGGAACAAAAGATGCGGATGAAAGAGGAGACGCTGCGCAGCATCGGCTTTGCGAGGGCGAAGTTTTGGATAGGAATGAGAAATTTGGGCAGTAATATCAGTCGCTATTTGACATTGAAAAAGTTGGACAGAGTGAATTAAGCGGAGATACTCTGCCTTGACGGCGAAGATCAGCCGTCAAAACGGAGAAAAATAAAATACCAGCAACCGAAATACCGAAATGTGTGAAAAAATCCCCCCCTATTTTTTTTTTGATAGAATTTAGTGTTATTAGAGGTGCCCTGTTGGAAGATATAAAAATCCCACAATAAGTTTTACACACCCGTCCATAACCAACATTTTCAGTTACGAATACATCACGACAAAAACAAATTTCAATCCTAAAAATCAATTTCTTTCTTTCGCGTTTTTCGCGTAAGGAAAGAACGACTGTCTCCATTCACTCTTACATTTTTAATCACCTATGAAAACAACTCTTATCTATTCCTGTTTTGTTATCGCGTTTTTTGTGACGGTGTTTGATGCTCATGCAGAAACAAAAAGCGATTACGCTTTTGATAAAAACGGTATCTCTCGTGAGGTACTCGAAAATTATTTGCGGCGCAGTATAACAATGACCGAGTGTCTGACTGTTGACCCTTACGGTGTCGATGGTGCGTATCCGGCGAAAGATGACGATCTGCGATTTATTAAAAACGTTGGCGCGAAATTCATCGGACGGGCAATTTATCGTTGGGGCAAGGAAAACATTCTAAACGAACCGCAGTTTATCGAAAACGCAAAAAAGATGGCGGAGAAAGTTCACGAAATTGATTCGGAAATTATTCTGCAAGGCGCGTTGTTTGAAATTGTAACCCGAAATGTTGAGACGATAAAAATTCCCGCGTTCGCATTTGAAGTGTTGGGACTTCCAATTGAGGATAGAAATTTCAGTTACGAAAAAATGCTAAATCCGCGAGGTAAGTTTGTCAATCATTGGAGAAACGATTCGAGCGTTCCTGACATTTCGCAAATGGAAACTAAAATTTGGTTTATGTTTTTAGCCGGAACTTATATGGAGGTTGGTTGTGAAGCGTTTCATCTCGGTCAAATCGCGTTGATTGGTATGGACGACGCGGGCTGGAAACATTGGAACGATTTCATTACGAAACTCAGGATTTTAGCGGTGAAGAAGTCGCGAAAGGGTTGGATTCTTCTCGACGCTCATACACCGCCGGGAGCATCCGGTAAAAACGGCGGTATGGTTTTTGAGGGAAGAAGTTTACTTGACTTCAACTCTTTCCCGCTTCGTATCAAGGAAATTCCCGCTGAACCGCAGAAGTGCGTTTTGGAAAAGGGATACCTCGATTCTTTATTCGACCGAAGCCTCGGTTGTGTTTCTCCGAGCGGTTGGAAGTGCGATTCACTACCATACTTAGTCGAGTTCGATAATTTCGGTATGACCAGAACACCGGGGCGAGCGACGCTCAATACCCATTTCGTTTGGGGGTACGATGAAGTGAGTTGGCTCTACAAACAGGACGAAGCGTACAGAAAAGAATGGGTGAAATACGCCTACCATTGGGTTAGAGAGAACGACCCAAACGGATTCCTGCAAATGCCAGTTAGCCGCGTTGTAACAACGGAAAAAGGACGCGGCAAATTCAGGGCGAACACAAAATCAGATATTCTACCCGATGGATTAAACCTCGAAGAAACGATTAAAGAAATTTTCGCTCTGCCTGAGAATACGCCGAAATAATGCTACAATTCTTTGGCGTATTTGAACATTATGTTGAACGAATTTGCATTCGGCACAAGTCTCCCCAATTGCTGGCAATTGTAAAGTATTGTAATATAAGGAGTTAATGAAGTACATGAATTTAACGGCATGCGGCACAGTTTTTGCAGGCTACCTCGCCAGATGATCTTGTCATAGATCAATTGAGAACATTAGTAATTTAGCAAGTATTGAAGGAGACTACCATGAAAACAGTATTACGTTTAGCCATTTTATTCGCTGCGTTTATCCATTTTGCTTCGGTTCAGGTGTATGCAGCCGCACTGATGAAGGATAACGCTCAGGCAACGCACGAGATTACCGAATCAAAGCAGATTGATGTTTATTACGACGCGCAAACAAATCCTGCCGATTTTTATATGCGTGATGACAATGGCAGACAGTTTGTTTCCAGTGAAGGAATTGACGGTTCGCTCTACTATCAATACGGCGGCGTGTCAGTGCTTTCGTTGGCGCAACTTTCGTCTTACTTGCAAAGTACATTTTATAATGTCGAGGAAAGCAATTCCATTACGACTATCTCGGGGAGAACAAAGGGAGAAGGACTTCCCAAAATCGAATTCGTTCACGGCGGGATGGTCATATCGTTGTTTGATGGTACGACCAATGTCGGTGCAAGCAGTTTCGCCTATTCAAATCTTTACTCATGGGAAGATGAAACAGGTTTTACTTCTTGGGAATATAGGTTTAGAGGATCGGATTTACTTAATGCTATTGATAATGCTTATGCTACTAGCCCACTTGAATTTTTTGGTATGTGTCTCAACCCCGTTGGCACTGACTCTGAAGGGATGCGGGAAATGTACACGCAATTTTTAGATGCCGTTTCAAATGCCGATACTGCTGCCCTTGTTGCTGGTCTTGATTCGATTGGCATGGATTTGAATTCATTTAATGCTGTTGTTGATGCTGTTAATGATGCATTGAATAGCCCGTATGGTATCCCATTTATACTCGCTGGTCTCAACCCTGTTGGCTTTGACGCTATACTTGAATCGGCATTTGTATTTGACTTCGGCACTGATACCTATCTTGATTCGTTGAAGATTCAGTATGAAGGACCTACCTATTTTAATAATGTTACCCTAAATTATAATGCGTACGATACTTCAACCGCAACACCAGAACCGGCGAGTATGCTCATCTTTGGTGTCGGTTTAGCAATCGGTGCCTTGCCGCTGATTCGACAACGGAAAAGAATGGTAAAAGGGAATTAGAATAACAAGAGTATTATACCGCCGAACACGATTGAAAATTGTAATGTTTTCAATCGTGTTCGCACGTTCCGCCGGTTAAAATTGACGGCAATACAACCGTTTGCGGGTATTGCCGTTGGCTTTAGCCGACAGATGTTGCTTTACCGTCCCAGTTCAATCGACCTTCGCGTTGCCGCTTCGACTGTATTTATCAACGCGGCACGTATCGAGGCGTTTTCTAACGTTGTCAGACCTGTTATCGTTGTTCCGGCGGGGCTTGTTACTCTGTCTTTTAGAACTGCGGGATGTTCGCCTGTTTTCAGTATCATTTCCGCAGCACCTTTGAACGTTTGTGCAGTCAGCCGCAACGATACGTCTCGTGGTAATCCCATCTTCACACCGCCGTCCGCCATCGCCTCTATCATCAGAAAAACATACGCGGGTCCGCTGCCCGATAATCCCGCGATCGCATCCATTTGGCTTTCCGGGAACTCTATCGCCAACCCGACTGCTTGTAACAATGTCCTAACCAACTCCGCGTCTTCCTTCGATACCGCTGGTGACAGACAGTAGCCCGTCGCCGCTTCACCAACCAGACACGGCGTGTTTGGCATAACACGAACAAGTGCCGTGCGGTTGCCGAGATACTTCATATACGTTGCCAACTGAACACCAGCAGCGATACTAACAAAAATCTTCCCCTGTCCGATATTCGGATTCCTCGCACCATTGGCACCGCTCTGCGAAAGGTCGTCTAGAAGTTGAGCCATTTGGTATGGTTTAACGCCGAGAAAAATCACGTCGCAACCTTCGAGTACCGCGTGAGCAGTTGAAAGTAACTTACCTCCAACCACATTGTTAAATCGTTGTGCCGAAACGTCGTAAACATCGTAACCAAAGATGTTCGACGCATCAATCAAGTCCTTGTTAATGAATCCTGACGCAAGTGCGGTCGCCATCTGACCGGTTCCGATGAACCCGATTTTTTTGTTAGTTATTTTCATTTGAGGCATAATTTAGTTTTCTAGTTTGTTAAGAGTTAGTAGGAATTATTTAGTTACCCAGTACGGCGCGTTGCTTGCCGCTTTGAAGTATTTTAACGTTTTGTCACTCACTTTCGCGACAAACATTTGGAAACCGCCCGCTTCCTGTACCGTTAGAATTTCTTCACAACGTCCCGCCACGACTTCGATACCGAGTTCCGCTAACGTCTTCGCGGCTTTACGATATACGATGAACATTTCCATCAACGTCGTAGCACCCGAACCGTTTATTATCAGTACAACCTTGTCACCGCGTTCCGCCTTCACCGCGTTCACAAGTTTTTTCACCATCGCGTCTGCGGTCGCGTCTGCGGTCGCGATTTTCTGCGGTCCGGTTCCGCCGCCTTCGCCGTGTTGTCCCATTCCGATTTCCATCATATCGTCGGGCAGCGTCGAGATGTACTCGCCCGACTGCGGATGCGTCGCTGTTTTCATCGTTACCGCGAGCGTTGCCATCTGATTGTTGAACTCTTCCGCAATCGCGAGAACTTCGTCGAGTGACTTCCCCTCTTCGGCGGCAGCACCAGCAACTTTGTACAGCGGTACACAACCGCCAAGCCCGCGACGGTCAGAAATCGGAGCGTCAATGCCCGGCGCGATGTCTTCGTGCGTGTTAATCATCTTAACGTTGATACCTTCCGCAACCGCCTTTTTGAACGCCATCTCGCCATTCATTATGTCGCCCGCATGGTTTAGAATAACGAGCAGAATACCGGCGTGGTCTTTGAACAAACGCAGTGCTTCCAAAACTTTCGGCGCGCCCGGCGCGGCAAAGATGTCGCCGACAACCGAAGCGTCAAGCAACCCTTCGCCAACATAACCGGACAAAGCTGGCTCATGTCCCGCCCCGCCAAGCGTAACAACCGCAACCTTGTCTTTAGATTTCGGCACCGCACGCAAAACGGTCTTATCAACAAGTTTAACCTTGTCAGAATAACACGTAGTAAAACCTTCCAGCAACTCAACTGTAAGATTGTCAGGACTGTTAATAAACTTTTTCATAACCATAGTAGTATCTCCAAATAAAAAAGGGGGATTGCAGAAAAGACGAAACAAAACGCAACAACATTGTCAACATTTTTGACACGTGTGTCAAGAGGGGGGACAGGGAGAAGTTTTTACTCGGGTGTGTAAACTTTAGTGGGGGATTGGTATAATGTCTTTTTTCTCTCCATTTCCCTTTTACAGACAAGGAAGTCACATGTTTACTATCACCTCCCGTTCAGCAACCGAAGCCCTGCTTCACGAAAAATTTCAAGCCCTTCTCTCCGAACTCGATACCGTTGGCGATAACGCCCAATATGGTCACGTCCTCGACGACATGGACGACTTTCTCTTCACCGCGATTCGAAAATTGGGTAACGAGACATTACAACACAAACTTCAAGAACGTATCAACAACACCGAAAAACAACCCGAATCCAGGCAGTGTCCCCACTGTA
>JAITST010000049.1 GCA_031287585.1 Planctomycetaceae bacterium
TTTTTGCGGTAAAAGTTGATACTGCGTCACGTAACGATACGACATCGTTACGAATTTATTGAGAAATACTGTACAAATAAACGGGGAAAATGGCAGGGGGGATTTTTTAGGTAGGAGAACTTTGTAATTCTCGTGAGGGTACCAATAATCTATCGTTTGCAAATTCTATGTCCGTATGTTAAAATGTCCGCTTTCCGATTGCACCTTTTAACTTACTCATATATCAACTTCAATGACCCAATATACAGAAGCAGTCGCAGGTCGTGTGACGGCGGAGATGGCTATTGTTGCCGATGACGAATTGTTGTCGGCGGAGACTATTCGTGACGAAATTGCGGCTGGGCGGATGGTTATTCCCGCCAATCGTTGTCACCTCGCGAAGCAACTCGTTCCAATCGGTATCGGTATCGCGGCTCGCACAAAAATCAACGCCAATCTCGGTAACTCCGCATTGTCCGGTGATATGCCGTGTGAACTGGCGAAAGTTCACTACGCAATCCGTTTCGGTGCGGATACCGTTATGGATTTGTCAACAGGCGAAAACATTAACGAATTACGGCAACAAATCATCGACGAGTCAACGGTTCCGGTCGGTACGGTGCCGCTCTATCAGGTCTGCGAGCAACTCGACGATGTCGTCGATATGACTCCGCAGAATTTTCTCGACGCGGTTGAAACGCAGGCGAAACAGGGCGTTGACTATATGACGATTCATTGTGCGTTATTGCGTGAACATTTGCAACTCATCGACTCACGGATTATCGGTATCGTTAGCCGCGGCGGTTCGCTGACCGCGAAATGGATGGTTGCTCATCAACAGGAGAATCCGTTTTACGAACATTTCGACGAGTTGTGCGAGATTATGCGTCAATACGATGTGACGTGGTCGCTCGGTGACGGACTGCGTCCGGGTTGTTTGCACGACGCATCTGACGCGGCACAGTTCGCGGAGTTGGCGGTGATGGGCAAACTCACGAAGCGTGCGTGGGAACACGGAACGCAAGTTATGATAGAAGGACCCGGACACGTGCCGCTCGACCAGATTCCGATGAACATTGAGCGTCAGATTCGCGAGTGTTACGGTGCTCCGTTTTATGTTTTGGGACCGGTTGTTTGCGATGTTGCGCCCGCATACGACCATATCACAAGTGCAATTGGCGCGGCGGTCGCGGCGCAACACGGGGCGGCGATGTTGTGTTATGTTACGCCGAAGGAACATCTGGGTTTGCCGGATATGGAGGACGTTCGTCAGGGAGTTGTAGCGTACAAAATCGCGGCACATGCAGCCGATGTCGCACGTCACAGACCGTCAGTCCGCGACCGCGACGACGCAATGGCACGGGCAAGATTCGCGTTCGATTGGAACGAACAATTCGCGTTGTCGTTAGACCCTGAACGCGCACGTGAATACTACGAAATATCACGTAAACAGTCGTCAACAGAACAACACTGTAACGCGGCTAACGGCGATACGACAGAACATTATTGTACGATGTGTGGACCAAAATTCTGTGCAATGCGGACAACGGCTGACTTGAATCGCTTGAGGAAGGAAGAAAAATGACATCCGATAAATCCGTTGAATAATCAAGTCGATTGTAACGTCTTTTTTACAGAGAAATTTTCACAGATAGGTAAGGGTAGGTAATGATAGAATATAAAAAACTACCCTATCTATCCTTAACCTATCTGTGTAAAACACAGCGTCTTTCAGGTGTTCCATTTTGCCGTACAATCGCCGGAACGTTGCAGCCGTGTTGTTTTTTGGCGACCGCCGAGAGTCCATCCGACAGTTCGCCGGCTGCAATGGTCAAACGCTTTGATGACCCAAAGCTTGTCGTCTTTTTTTATGAAATGCCACATCTCGTCAAATTCGATTTCCTGAATATTCTCGGAAATCTCCGGCTCCGGTGTGGTGAGACCGGCTTCGCGAATCCATCGGTAAATCAGCGAGCGGTTATGGTCGAACACTTTGCCGAGCATACTGTAGGACGCTTTGGCAAGCGAATAAAGGACGACGCACAGGGCTTTTGTGCCGATAATTTTGTCGCTGACGCGGTCGTCGCCGACAACAAAATACCGTCCGCAGTCCTTGCATTCGTAGCGTTGTTTGTCGCGTGTGAAACCGCTCTTGTGAAAATGCTCCGAATGACAATACTTGCAATTCATGGACTTGACAACCTCCGTGAAGGGGTTAGGATAACGTTATGAACGGTAGTATAACAAATAATATCTGTGCGTCAACACGCCGAATGTCGTTGCTCTCGTCGATGCAAGCGGCACTGTCGCCGAACGGATGAAACTTCGGCAAAATCACTTGGCTCGATGCCGCCTTCGGTGTGAAAGCCGCCTCCGGCTATAACTGGAACAGAACCTTCGCATGGCAAGTCCTCGACAGCGAAGCAGGACTCATGCTCTACCGGATGAGGTACTATCATACAGAGTTCGGTAGGTTCGTAAGTAGAGACCCCGTCAGGTATAAAGGACGTGATGTGAATCTGTACAGATACGTTTTCAGTATGCCAATAAATGCAATTGACCCGCAAGGACTGCTGTCCGTATGTTGTCGACCTCTTGCGCAAGGAGCAGGAGGTGACGATTCTAGTACGGAAACGGCTGTCAAAATTTTGAATATTCAACATCGCCAATTAAGGAATGTTTGTGCTCCCGGCGAAAAGTCATCCCCAGTCCAATTTGACCCTAATCCTACTCGAAATTTGGCAGGATGTCCAGCAAAAACGTGTGCAAATGCGACTCAAGACGATGTAGAAAAATGCCTACGAAACGATGCCAAGCAAAACAATGGCTAACCCCGGAATAGGAGATAAAATAATGAGGTGGAGGAATACTGCTGGCGTTTTGTTTTTGTATTTTTCTCTATTGTGCCTGCTTCTGGTTGTTGGTACGTGGGTTGTGTGTTTCTGTTATGTTTTTTTGGGGGACAATCCTTTCCGTAATGAAGCGGATTATTGCTGGTGTGAAGACAGCATATCCTTGTTCATTTCCGAACATAAAAAAATGCCAACATCTTGGGCAGAGTTAAAAGAGAATGCAAAGCAACATTTTTTGTATGATCCGATACAAGGGATAGAGACGCGAGTTGAGATGAATTTTGATTTGTTCGCTAATCTGAGTGAGTGGCAAAATGAAAAATTGAATGTTGATAATGTAGAGACGATTTGGTTTTTTCGTTTCTATAATAAACCGGATACCATAAATCCACAGAAAATGCTAAATAACTACCTCAACCTCTTGCGTAAAGTTAAACTCTACGAACAGCAGTGTCCTTGTCCACGAGTTTTGAAACGCACATAAAACGCCAGGTTGGAGCACGAATTCGGGAGCGATTTTCAATAGAGCGAGACGAAAAATGTAACAACATGTTTCCGCATGAGTATCAAGAGTGGCAAAATCGTTCAGATATTGTGCTTTGCGCATACCGCGACTGCGGATTGATCTTTGAAAACAAGTGTGCGTCAAGAAGTCCGTAGGAAGGAGGAAATTATGTAAGTCATCATAATGAAAACCTTTGTAGAGAGCCTTGTAGGATGAGCCTACCCGGTAAGGTTGACCTGCCACCGGAAGCGTTTGTCCGTGCGTTCAACATCTCGTTTATCTGCAACATCCGGTTTCGGTATTTTTCCGCACCGGTTATATTTTGGTCGTGGAATTGCTTTGCTAAACCGTTTAACTCTCTGTACCGGTCAATTGTTTTTTTTGCGTTGTCTGTTATCGCGTTTGTTGTCGCTTCGATTGCGGCGGTTTCGGCTTTGAATTTTTCCGCGTTTGCAACAGAATTTGTCCAAAAGTAATAAACTGAATTGATGAACGTAATCCAACCGCATCGCGATTCAGCAACCGCGCAAGCCCAGCGATTTGTCTAACCAGTCGCCTTCAAGAGCGTTACGCCATAACTTTCTAAACTCAATTCCGTTTTTTTTCAATAGTTTCCGCGTGCGGTCTGTCCACGTTGATTTGGGAATCGTCGAAACATTCCTTCAACGCACCCGGCTCGTTTGTTTTGTCCTTGCCGACTTGAAATTGTGTAACGGCAAGTTTGATGTCGTGGACAAAAACATTGAGTATAACTTCGGGGGCGACGTTCCTTGACAACTCGTTTTACCATCAATTGACGTACTAACGACTTCGCCCAACACGCCGCTGTTATTCGGAACGACGAACAAGTTGATAAAATCCGCGAACGCCTTGTGAAACTCTTCGAGTGAAAGTTTTGCGAGAGAACGCGAGACACAAGTCACACTGGGCGGCGCGTCACGGGTAAATCCGAGCGGCTCTTTGATAGTGTCCCAATGCTTGCTCGCTCAGCGAACAAGTACTGCCATCTCGGTTAT
>JAITST010000115.1 GCA_031287585.1 Planctomycetaceae bacterium
CGCATCCGTCGCCTATTGCTCTGTCAAGAGCGTTTTATTATTTTACGGTGACTAAGGTATACATCATTCTATTTCTCGAAGATTTCCAATGTGTACTCTGTTCTGTACTTGTCATTCTTACGTTCGCCAACACACTTGATACCTAATCCGAAAACGTTAAAGATTTCCAAGACGGCATCTTGTATCCAATCGCAGTATCCATAACCGCATTGTTGATAAATCAGTTGTAGTAATTTGTGCAACCGTCCCTGATAGGCAGGGAATAGAAATTTTCCCTCACCAATTAGTATCTTGACTATCTCGTCCATTCCAGACATAAGCGAATCATAAAATCGATCATCCATATCACCGTAATCCATTGTGAATTTCGCCCCTGCTTCCTGAAAGGTCGTCATCAATTCAAGTGTTCCGGCAAGGTCGCCGGTTCCTTTTTTGTAATCACGGATGAGTTTTTTGCAATAACTCATTTTCGGATGATTCTCACCATCCTTGTGCTGAATATGATAGTCATCGAACTCATAGAGAATCTTTTTACGATAATCGCTCAGCAGGTCTCCGTTTCCCTGTAATTTGAATCTTGCCTCAATCAATTCAGCATTATTCGACGAAAGGTGGTAGAGTTCTTGAAAGAGAGCAAGCATCTCTTTCTCATTGAGGTTACACAGTAACCGGCTCACCGCTTTCCAAGCGGCAGAGTTGGCTGTTCGTTTAGTCGTTTTCGTTTTGACTGATTTTTTGGACATAGTAAAATGGTATAAAAAACAGGAATGGATACAACACGTAAAAACAAGATTATACTTGAATCTGCACTTTCCCAATTTTGCTCTTGTAAAATTGGGAAAGTGCAGTTGTTTATACGCCGTTTGAAATAAAGCAAGGGTTATTCGAGATACGCGTCCCTGATGACTACCCTGTTTTATACACGGCTATTATTGAAGACGTTGATATTCTCGTGACAGGTGATAAGGATTTCGCCGATGTGGAAGTAGAGAAGCCGGAGATATTGACTCCGGCGCAGTTTCTCGAAAGGTATTCGTAATCTACCTCACATACACAACAGGATGGCGAAGATGAATACCCCTACCTTTAAAAATCACAATTACCCGGTGACCTTGGGTACGGTATAACGTCACGTATATTTGTTATCCCTGTAACAAACATTACCATTCGTTCTAATCCCAGACCGAATCCGCTGTGGGGAACTGTTCCGTAGCGGCGCAGGTCGGTGTACCACCAGTAGTTGCTTGGGTCTAGTTTCTGGTCTTGCATTCGTTCTTCCAACACGCTTAACCGCTCCTCACGTTGCGAGCCGCCGATTATCTCTCCGATTTTCGGCACCAGAACGTCCATCGCCGCAACCGTTTTTCCGTCCTCGTTCAGCCGCATATAAAACGCTTTAATCGTTCGCGGATAGTCGTATAAAATCACCGGCTTTTTGAAATGTACCTCAGTTAGATAACGTTCGTGTTCGCTCTGGATGTCCGTTCCCCACTCAACTTTGAACTCGAACTTTTTCCCACTCTTGAGCAGAATATCAATCGCGTCGGTATATGACAATCGCACAAACTCGTTGTCAATCACGTTCCGTAAAGTCGCCAACAACTCGGTATCAACAAACTTGTTGAAGAACTCCATGTCTTCCTGACAGTCACGTAAAACGTCGCTGATTATCCGTTTGATAAACGCTTCGGCGAGATTCATATTGTCGGTGAGGTCGTAAAACGCGGCTTCCGGCTCTATCATCCAGAACTCCGAGAGATGCCGCGACGTGTTAGAGTTTTCAGCGCGAAACGTTGGTCCGAACGTATAACATTTTCCAAGTCCGCACGCCACCGTCTCCGCTTCGAGTTGACCGCTGACAGTCAGGTACGACGGTCGTCCGAAAAAATCTTTCGTGTAATCGACACGCCCGTTATCGGTATGCGGCAAGTTCGTCTGGTCAAGCGTTGTCACTTGAAACATTTGCCCCGCGCCTTCGCAGTCACTCGCAGTGATGAGTGGTGCGTGGAAGTAGTAAAAACATTCTTCCTGAAAGAACTGGTGAATCGAATAACAAACACGGTTACGTACTCGCGAGACCGCACCAAACGTGTTGGTACGACAACGCAAGTGCGCCTTTTCACGCAGAAATTCTAGCGAGTGACGTTTCTTTTGTAGCGGATAACTAGCCGCGTCGCAAGTACCGACTAACGTTACGCCGCTCGCTTCAACCTCCGTTGGCTGACCGCTGCCGGGCGACTCCTTTACAACGCCTTCGATACGAACACTAGAACCAACCGCGAGCGTAAGTACGTCAGTCTCGTAGTTACCGAGCGTGTTCGGTGCGATGATTTGCACGTTCCCGAAACAACTTCCGTCGTTCAACTCGATAAAACTGAACCCGCCTTTGGAATCACGCCGCGTGCGAACCCAACCTTCCAACACAACCAACTTGCCAATCGACTCCTTACGCCGAGCGGCAGAAACTGAAATTTTAACTGATGACATTTGCTGAATAAAAAAGTATGTTAGGCCGCAACCAGTCGGCTGCGGTACAAAAGAAAGCGAACGACTACATTGTAAGCATTTCCCAAAAACATTTCAATAGCGTTATGAATGAACGGATGGAAAACTGAATAACGAGAAATAATCATTTCCGAAAAATTAACGGGTGTGTAAAAAGTTTTTAGGTATTTTAGCAGGGTATTCTATTGGCATCTTCTAAAAACCTATCGGTTCAAAATAGCAAACCTCGTAAAATCAGGAACTTGCTGAACGAAAAGGTTGAGTTTTTAG
>JAITST010000224.1 GCA_031287585.1 Planctomycetaceae bacterium
ATGCGGATTGGCAACGGTTTGAAAAGTTTTTGCCGCAACCCGAAGCGTCGCCCAGTGGCGGTCAAAAATACACTCCGAACCGGGCTTGTCTCGAAGGGCTGCTGTGGCTCTTGCGAAGCGGAGCAAGATACAAGGATATGCCAAAACATTTTCCCTCCGGCAGCACTTGTTGGTTCCGCTTGCAGTTTTGGGCACAGCAAGGTGCGCTGCGCAAATTGCATCAACAATTACTCCGGCTGCTGGACAAAAAAGGCAAGTTGAATTTGAAAGAATGCTTTGGCGACGGTACGTTTTCCGCCGCTAAAAAAGGGGGGAGAAACGCTATTGTATTTATTGCTGATTTGTGTTACAATGCCCTCGTCCATTTCGGCATTATAGCATATTACCAATTTGCAAACAAGACCAGTTTTTGGACGATTTATTGTTTTACGGATGCTAAGTACGAACTAGCCACAACTTGTATCGGACATTTTATTTTGCCTAAACTTTGCAGACTACTTAAACACAAGCAGTATTTCCTCAAATACTTGTGATAATACTTTTGCCCGTAGGGGAAGCAACCCTATTTCCCAATAATCGTTCCTATCCGTTCGCCTTTCAACGCTCTTTCCAGGTTTCCTTCTGTTCGGAAATTGAATACTTGAATCGCCATTCCGTGTTCGGCGCACTTGGCTATTGATTCGGGATCCATTACTCGCAAGTTTTGGCGGCGTACATCATCGTAAGTTATCGTTTCGTAGAACTGAGCGTCTTTGTTTTTTTCCGGGTCGTCACTGTAAACTCCGTCAACTTTTGTCGCTTTTAGCAAACAGTCGGCATTGAGTTCTAACGCACGTTGGGCGGCGGCGGTGTCGGTTGTTACGAACGGGCTTCCTGTTCCGCCTGCCAATAGAATTATGCGTCCGACTTCCAGATGACGTATTGCACGGCGACGAATGTATGGTTCGGCGACAACATCCATCGGTAACGCCGTCATCAGTCGCGTGTCACAGCCGACAAGTTCGATAGCGTCTTGTAACGCCAGCCCGTTAATGACAGTCGCAAGCATCCCCATATAATGAGCGGTCGATTCCTGTATCGCGTTGTTGTTCGCCTTGAACTGACCGCCGCGCAAAATGTTTCCGCCGCCCATCACGATACCGATTTGTACGTTGTCATCCTTCGCCACCTTCGCGACCTGTTCCGCAAGGAGCATAACCGACGGCATTGAGATACCGCGTCCACCAGCCGGACAAAAACATTCACCGGAAATTTTTAATACTACTCGTCGTACTGACATAGTTGATTGAGTTGTTGGTTAGTTAAAGTTGCTTTGGATTTGAGATTTATTGTACAAAAAAATTATCTGGGTGCTTCAATACCAAAGTCTGTTATTTTCAACAACGAACGTAATTTATAACCGCGTTGTTCAAACGCTTCCGCGCCGCCCTCCATTCTGTCAATGATCGCGATTACTGCCGCGACTTTCATTCCGGCAGACTCGACACGTTCGATTGCTTCAAGCGAACTACCGCCCGTTGTTACTACGTCTTCAACTATCACAACACGCTCGCCCGCCTTGACCGGTCCCTCAATGTACTGATTCGTGCCGTGACCTTTGCTCTTCTTGCGTACCATAAATCCACGTAACGGCAACCCTCGCACCGCCGCCATCGTTATAACTGCCGCCGTTATCGGGTCAGCACCAATCGACATACCTCCGACTGCCGCTACATCATTCAGCGAACTGTCCGCCTGTATCAAGTCGAGAATACTTTCACCGACCAACTTCGCGCCGACACTATCAAGTGTCACTTGTTTGCCGTCAAGATAATACGTCGCCTTTTTACCAGACGCTAACGTAAAGTCACCAAATCGTAATGATTTCTCGCGTATGAGTTCTTGTAGTTGTTGTGTATTCATAATAAGTTAAAATATAAGGAGTATAAAAATGTATCGTGTTAATTGTAATGGGATAGTTTTTTAATGAGAAAAGAATAATATCTACAAATCTTTAGCCCCAATGGTCGTAATCATCTGCCGTAGGGAAGAACGTTATAAAAAAAGAGCATTCACATTCCTAAACGAAACGTGATGCTCTTTTGGGTGAATCAAGCGGCTAGTGAACCGCAACTGTAACACATTCCCGACGTGTACCGCTTGCCTGACTTGTCAAACTTGTTGCAAATCTAAACCGCAACACACGTCTAAACGCTCACAAAGATACAAAAAAACTAATCAGCAGATTTGCTGCATTTGCAGCCGCCGACTTTTTTCGCTGCTTTTTTTGCAACTTTCTTCGTTGCCTTTTTTGCAACTTTCTTCGCTGCTTTTTTCGCAACTTTCTTTGCGGCTTTCTTCGCTACCTTTTTGGGCATGAACCAATCTCCTTAACAGAGGTTAGAAAAAATTGAGGGAAGTTTACGTCGTCCTTTACACAAAAGGAAAATGTAAACCAACGTATGTCGGATTCCACCGACAATCGTTTGTAACGCAATCCATTCATCGTAGGCACTCCTATAACCTCTCCCTCCTTGCGGGACTCCTCTCACGGTGAGAGGATTAACCAGTCCCAATTAAGCGGCTTTCTTTGTTGCTTTCTTTGCAACCTTCTTAGCGGCTTTTTTGGTTGCTTTCTTTGCAACCTTTTTGGCGGCTTTCTTCGTTGCTTTTTTTGCAACTTTCTTTGCTGCCTTCTTCGCTACCTTTTTTGGCATAGAACCTGTCTCCTTAACAGAGGTGAAAAACTAAGGGCAGCTTACGTCGTCCTTTGCACAAAAGGAAATCGTAAACTGACGTACGCTGAATTCCACCAGCAATCGTTTGCATATCAAATCCCTTCATCAATGGCACTCCTATAAACCAGTCCCTCCTTGTTGGGACTCTTCTCACGGCGAGAAGATTAACCGTCCCCATAACCAACTCGAAAATCAGAACCGTTGAGGCGTTTGAAAAACGTTTGTTACTCAACTTGTCATCTGACATCCGATGAAGCCAAACTTTCAGTCATAAAAATTTTTTGTTCAACAAACATTCAATTTCGTTTGTCCGCCCGTTGAACTCATTCGTAAATTAGTTGTAATCACATTCAACAACCAATCGACAAATAAATTTTATAAACAATAGGATATATTTTTTTTTCAATCGTACAAGTGGTAGTACCACCATAAAAACGAAAAAAGTCAAAAATTTTTTTTCGACATCAACACTTCAACATTCAAACAATACAAACTCAACTCAAAACATTTTATCATCATCAACAACATTTGCAAATCCATACCACCCTCACGATAGCCCGTAAAAACAATACTTTGCGAGGTATTATTACTTTTCGTATCGTTCGTATCTCATTTTACATTTCAATAAAATTTTCGTAACAAGATCAAGTTTGAGCATTACTATAACAAGAAAAATTTTTTTTGAAAAAATTTTTCGCGACACGTCGCGATACGTTCCGAAAACAAATGTAAGGACAAAAATTTATTCGATGAGGTCTTTGATGTAGTCAAAATTTGTTCCATTTACAGTTTGAGTAATAAGAATTTTTTCTCTCTTCGCGGTTAAAAATAGTTGTACCTTACCGATATCCCCGAACGTAATTTTGCAGCGACTGCCAACTGATAAACGCCAAAACTCCCATAAGAATTGCGTTGAACGGGAGACAACATTTGGTATCACGAGAAGCCCAGTCAGCAAATAGCAGTATCGCAAAAGCCACCGCTGTCACAGACGAAATTACAAGCGAAATCACAATCCCACGGCGTATTGAAAAGAGTAAACAAATTTCGCGGCATATATGACCGCCATCAAGCGGGTAAATTGGCAACAAGTTAAACACGCCCCAAAAAATTGAAATGTAGAGCAAATAAAAAGCGTATTCGTCAAGATAAGCAAGATAAGCGATTGGCAGGTTCACGATTGGTAATGGTAACGGTATAACATTGAACAACATAATAGTAGAAACTCCAACCTGTAAACCACACGCAAGAGCAATTCCAACCACCGCTACGACCAACATAAAACCGGCAAGCGGTCCCGCAAGTGAGATAAGTATAGAACCCAAAGTACCGGGTGTTCGCCGATAACCCCGCGTATCACAACAAGCAAGTCCGCCAAAAGCATACAACACTATGTAAGGATTCGCGCCGTATCCGAATTTCTGTACTATTACGTGTCCAAATTCGTGAACAAGAATACCGGTAAGCATCGCCGCAGTCCAACACAAAATTGTTGGTACCGGTTCGGCGCTTGGCGGCGAAAGAAACAAGGCGGCAAGCCAAAAAAACGGATGTATCCGTATCGGAACACCAAAAAGACGAAACCGAAAATCATACGCAGTCTGATATGGGTCTGTAAACATAGTGATTGTTGTGTGTTGAAAAATGTGTAGAGACTGATGACGGATGGTGTGAATAATTACGTCTTATTACACCGATTTCCTAATTGCAATCCCGCTGTGGTTTAATTCATCTTTAATTTGTTGTATCGTGTACAAACCGGTGTGCAGAATGCCCGCGACTATCGCCGCATCTGCGTGCGACTGTACGAATACCTCCGCCAAATGTTGTGCGTTGCCCGCTCCGCCTGATGCGACTACCGGCACGTCAACCGCGTCCGCAATCATACCCGTTATCGTTAGTTCAAAACCGTCACGTGTCCCGTCACGGTCAACCGAGTTCACCACTATCTCACCGACTCCGAGTTCGACCGCACGCTTTGCCCAAACGACTGCGTCCATTCCGGTTCGTTGACGGCAACCGTGTGTTGTTACTTCGTAGCCGCTTGGAAATTTGGCGATGTCATCGTTCTGTATCGGGTCCATTCCGAGAACGATACACTGCCGTCCAAGTGCTTTCGCGCCAACTTCGATTATGTCAGGTCTCACGACCGCGAGTGAGTTTATC
>JAITST010000225.1 GCA_031287585.1 Planctomycetaceae bacterium
CAGATGAACATGTGATATTTGCCGTTGGGGTCGCGGACAATGTTTGTACCCCAATACGAATACTTGCGGTCTTCGATTCCGTTGTCAATGTAACGCGGCACGACATTATCCGCTCCCCAGGTATCGTGCGACAAAGTACCGGTCGGCATCGGCTCGAACCTATCCATAAAGCGTCCGCCGAAGACGAGATTTTTCCACTCGTCAGGACGCTGCCTGTCCGTGATTTGTGCCGAAACGGTCACAAACGCCGTAAAAGTGAATAACGCGGCAACGAACAGTGCAGTAACGGGAAATGTTTTGTTCATCAGGAATCTCCTTTGGTAATTTTTGGATTTGATACAGTTTTTTGAAAAATTGACCGTCTCCTCTCGTTGCGCTACTTTATTCCGTGCTTCGCCTCGTACGCTTTTATTTCCGCTTCTTTTTTCATTGTCAGGTCTATATCGTCAAGCCCTTTTAACAAGTTGTTTTGGCGGAATTGGTCTATTTCAAAACTTATCTTTGTGCCGAAGTCGTCTCTAACTTCTCTCTGCTCCAAGTCAACCGTTAGTTTGTACCCCTTCTCCTTGTTCGCCTTTTGGAACAATAATTCCACCTCTTTTTCGAGCAGCCGCACGGGGAGCAACCCATTCTTAAACGAATTATTGTAGAAAATATCCGCAAAACTTGACGCTATCACCACACGAAAACCGTAGTCCATCAACGCCCACGGCGCGTGTTCACGGCTCGATCCGCAACCGAAATTTTTTCTCGCCAGAAGAATTGTCGCGTCTTTGTACTCCGGTCTGTTCAACTCGAAATCGGGATTGACACTGCCGTCGTTTTTGAAACGCCAATCGTAAAACAGAAACTGCCCCAGCCCCGTTCGTTCGACACGTTTCAAAAATTGTTTCGGTACAAGTTGGTCTGTATCAACGTCGCTACGGTCCATCGGTATTACAAGACCGGTATGAATAGTAAATGGTTTCATCTGAAATGTATAGTGAAATTGTTATTTGCTAAAATTAAAATTTTCTTACGTCAACAAAATGTCCCGCTATCGCCGATGCCGCGGCTGTCGCGGGTGAACAGAGATGCGTTCTGCCGTTTTTGCCCATTCTGCCTTCAAAGTTTCGGTTGCTCGTTCCGGCACAACGTTCCTTCGGCGACAACTGGTCGGGATTCATTGCAAGACACATACTACATCCCGGTTCACGCCACTCAAAACCGGCGTTCTTGAAAACCTTGTCCAGTTCTTCGAGTTCCGCCTGACGTTTTACTGGTCCGCTGCCCGGCACTACCAACACGCGAACATTGTCCGCTTTCTTACGTCCCTTTATCACCGCCGCCGCCGCACGCAAATCTTCGATACGACCGTTCGTACACGACCCGATGAAAACTGTATCCAACTTAATGTCGGTCATCTTCATACCGGGTTCAAGTCCCATATAGTTAATCGCGGCTTCCGCGGTTTTGCGGTTGTCGTCACCATTACCGCCGATATCCGCCGGATTCGGTACGACACCGTCGATACCAACGACCTGTGCCGGAGTTGTTCCCCACGTAACCTGCGGCGCAATGTTCGCTATATCAAACGTGACCGTCTTATCGAAAACAGCACCATCGTCGGTCGGCAAACGCTTCCACTGCTTAATCGCCGTATCCCAAAAATTCCGGTCAGGAGCGTAATCGCGTCCGAGCAGATAGTTGAACGTTTTCTGGTCGGGGGCAATCATTCCGCAACGCGCACCCATCTCAATCGCCATATTGCAAACCGTCATCCGACCATCCATCGACAGGTCACTGAACACTTCGCCCGCGAACTCCGCCGCGTAGCCGGCACCGCCAGCGGTTGTCATCTGACCGATTATGTACAGAATCAAATCCTTCGCAAAACAACCGTTCGGCAGTTTTCCGTTACACTTAATCAGCATCGTTCGCGGCAATTTCTGCCGCAATGTTTGCGTCGCCAAAACGTGTTCGACTTCGCTAGTACCGATACCAAACGCAACCGCACCAAACGCGCCGTGAGTTGCGGTATGACTATCACCGCAAACGATTGTCATACCGGGCTGCGTCAAACCTCGCTCGGGTCCGACAACGTGAACAACGCCCTGATTGGGGTCATTGACATCGTACAACTTAATTCCGAACTCGTTACAGTTACGGCGTAGCAAGTCGATTTGCGTTTTCGCGATTTGGTCTTCGATTGGTTTATCACGGTCTTTCGTCGGAACGTTATGATCGACAACCGCGTAAACTTTGCTCGGATGCCGCACCGTCCGATTCGCGAGCCGCAAACCCTCAAACGCTTGCGGGCTTGTTACCTCGTGACATAGTTGTAAGTCGATATAAAGTAACACGTCCCCGTTTGGGTCGTCGGAAACAACGTGGCTGTCCCAAATCTTGCGGAACATCGTTCGCGGAGGATAGATGATAGTTGACATTTTGTTTGTTGGTTAAATAGTATTGTGTTATGTGGAATTTATTTTAGATTTGTGATTTTGTGTATAAACCAAAATTCAAAATCTAAAATTACTCTAAAATTACCTCGTTTGATTACGCGAACAACTCATCGTCTCCAATGACTTTAATTCCTTTCGCTTGCAGCGCGTCCACAGCTTTGTCGGGATTCTCAAAACGGAAAACTATTACCGCGCCGTCGGCACGTCCAAAGTTAAACCCGTACATATATTCAATGTTCAAACCGGCGGTGTCAATGATTTCGAGGATGCTCGCAAGTCCGCCCGGCTTGTGCGGGACAACCGCCGCGACAACTTCCGTCATCTTCACGACAACATTATTCTTCTCGAACACCGCCTTCGCCTGTTGCCAGTCCTTGACCAGCACACGCAAAATGCCGAATTGCTCGGTATCGGCGAGAGCCATAGTTTCGATGTTAATACCCGCATCTGCAAGCATCCGACAGGTCTGACAAAGATTGCCCGGCTTGTTTTCAAGGAAGACCGAAAGTTGTGTAAGTTTCATAATTTTTTCGTGTGGGCGAAAGATTGTTGAGTGGCTAGTAAAAAAGGTCGCAACGTGACCAAAAAACGTGAACGGTAAATTGTACCGCAAAGGTAGAGGGTGTTGCAATAGGGAGTGGTGAAAAATTTTTCAGAAAAAGGTGTGTAAAACTTATTGTGTGATTTTTATATTTTCCAACAGTAATTCCGCTGTTTTGAGTATATTGCGGCGCAGATAACCGTCATCTTTTCCGCTTGCCGCAACCGCCAACACGCTCCCGTCTGCTTCAATCTTCGCCCCACCAAATTCTTGCACGCTCCCTCCGCCACCCCGCTCCCTATCGCCTGCCCTTTCCGTAATCGCTCCGCATAACACAACCGCTCGCGATTGTTGTTCAAATACGTCTGCAACGCCAGTATCGACTCTTTCTGCCCGCCGTCAAATATCTCATCAGAAAGCAATCACTGATACGTTCCGAAGCGTGAAAAATGTCCAAACACTCCGCCCAGTCATGCGTCTTAAACCAAACACACTTGAACGAGTGGTGAGTAGCGAGTTGCGTGTTGCGAGTATTGTTTGCACTGTATAAACCAACACAGCAGGAAACAGATACTCG
>JAITST010000235.1 GCA_031287585.1 Planctomycetaceae bacterium
TGAGAAGGAAGAATTATATTCAAGAGCGGAAAGAGCATATTAATGCTGCCTTTCGCGGGTACGGAGCAGCGGTTCAGATTATTGCTGTTTCGTTGTTTATGGTTATTTTTCCCCTTTGCGGACTTTGGATTGATAGTAGAATTGGAACTGGGTTGTTGTTTGCCGGAATTGGGTTGGTGTTAGGTTTTTACACTACCATTTCCCAACTGATTCAGATTTCAAAGAACGAGACTCGTTTTATTGAAGGTAAAGAAAACGACGACGATACCAACACTAACAGCGACAAACCGGACGGCGATGAGTGAACTTTGCAGCGATACCCCAAAGCGTCGGGGACTTGAGTTTTTGTTACTGACGCGGCTATTGACTGCGGGTTTGTTTTTCGTTACAACAGGGGCGATTGGGTATTTTGTTTTTTCCAGATTGCTTGTTGCTACTACGGTTGTTGGCGTGGGAATTTTGCTTTCGGTTGTCGCGGTTTATATTGTTAGGAAGTCGGGTAATTCACCAATTGGGGAGTTGCCTGTTGCTATGGTTTTCAGGATTGGGTTGCCAATCGGTTTTGTGATGTTCGGGTATTCGACTGTCGCCGATACGCAATCCTTACATATATTTTTTGGTGAAGTCGTGGTGGTTTACTTGATTTCGTTACCACTCGGCATTTGGTTGGTTCGCCCTTAATCGGGTTGACTTTTACATAACTTATTTTTTTCAAACAACAATGGCTAACGACCCGGCTGCGCATGCGCAGGACGCAACAGCGTTTGAGTTCCCTTTTGGTCTCGAACTGCCGTTACCGTCTATGCTTGGAATCCAGATAACCAAGTTTATGGTTTTGGAACTCCTTGTCGCTGTTGCGATGATTGCGGTTTTTGTTTCGCTTGCTAAACGTATTGAGGGCGGGAAAGTTGCTCGCGGTCGTTTTTGGAATCTGTGGGAAGCGTTGTTGGTTTATGTCCGTAACGACGTGGTATTTAGCGTTATGGGTAAGAAGAACGGTGCGATTTACTTGCCGTTTATCTGGATGATTTTCTTCCTTATTTTGTTTTGCAATCTTTTCGGCTTACTTCCTTGGATGGGAAGTCCGACCGGTTCGATTGCTACAACATTGGTTTTGGCGATTGTAACGTTTCTCGTTGCAACCATTTCGGGCATGAGAAAGTTCGGCGCGATAGGTTTTTGGCTCGGTCTCGTTCCGCATATTGATTTACCCATTTATTTGATGGTGATTTTGAAACCGATGCTGTTCGTTATAGAAGTAGCATCGTATATGATTAAATTTGGCGTTTTGGCAATACGACTTTGGGCGAATATGTTTGGTGGTCACGTTGTGCTTGCCGTTTTTGTCGGCTTCATCGCGGCGGCTGCCGATTCCGCTTTCTACGTTTGGGGAAGCGTTACGATTATTAGTATTGCTGTGAGTCTTGCGATTAGTTTGCTCGAGTTACTCGTTGCGTTTTTGCAAGCGTACATATTCGCTTTTTTGGCGACACTGTTTATCAATATGACGCTTCATCAACATTGATGTGCGGTGTATTGAATTTTGTTTTACAAACTTTTTCGGAGTTGGCAAACGAGATGTAGTTTGCTTTACTCCATTAACAATCCGTTACACAAGGAGATTTTCCATGAACAAATTTGTCCGTATCGCTTCGATTTGTATTATTACATTATTCGTGCTTGCGCCTGTTTCGATTTTTGCGGCTGACTTGACCCCAGAACTCGCAAAAGCGAGTAACATTGGTTACAAAATTGGTGCTGTTGGTGCTGGTATTGTAATTGCGGGTGTTGGTGTTGGTATTGGTCGCATCGGCAGTAGTGCGGTTGAGGCAATCGCTCGTCAACCGGAAATGGCTGCGACTATACAGATGAACATGATTATTGCGGCGGCGCTCATCGAAGGAGCAGCGTTCTTCGCGCTTTATATCTGTATGGTATAAGTCAATGCCGCAGGCGGTGTTGCGGTTCGCGTTAATTCGTGTAATACTGGCAGTAAAAAACACTTGCAGTAGTATACGAAGTACGTGACAAGCGTTGCTCCGCTGGCGTGTGCAGATGTGGAATTATTATTAACCGGATTCGTTAGTTTTGGTATGTCGAATCCAAACAGTGCGTACCGTTTGAATATTTCGGACGGCGACGATTTTTAACCCGAAGGTTTAGTTATGACCTTAAAAAGAATTATTCCAGTAGTCTTTGTACTGTTGCTTTGTGCGATAAGTGTCGGCAGTGTACTGGCAGCGTCAGAACACGCGGCAGAGCATGTCGCGGGTGACCCGCTTGCGTATGATGGTCCGAAAAGAGACCTCGCGTTGTGGTCGTTGGTAATCTTCCTCATATTGTTCGGTATCCTGTACAAGTTTGCTTTTGCACCGATTGCAAAAGCACTTGATAGCCGTGAGCAAGGCATTGCCGAAAATATCGCGGCGGCAGAACGTGCGAACAGTGACGCGAAGGAGTTGTTGACGCAGTATCAGAAAAAACTTGATGACGCGGACGGTGAAGTTCGTCAGATTGTTGACGACGCAAAAGCCGACGGACGGCGGATGGCGGACGGTATTGTTGAACAAGCCCGTAAAGCCGCTGATTCACAGCAGAAGCGTGCAATCGCCGAGATAGACGCGGCAACGACTAACGCATTACAGGAACTTGCCGAAAAGAGTGCGTCGCTTGCGGCTGGTCTCGCGGGACGAATCATCAGGAAAGAGATTGATGTCAACGCCCACCGTGACCTCGTGAACGAAGCAATCAGTAACCTAAAAAATTAACAATAACAGTCGTCAGGTAAATTGTATCGCACGTTGTTCTAGTGACAGCGTTGTTCTTACGGTTGCCGGATTGTTGAACTATAAAAGTATGTCAAGCGCACCAGTTGAACAGGATGCCCGTTTTGCGGAGGAGTTTAATCCAGACGTGTCGGTAGAAAGTATCGCGGCGGTTTATGCGTCTGCGCTTTTAGGTGCAGCATACGAGACCGGCGCGAAACTGCCCGAACTAATGGAGGAGTTTCAGTCATTTTTTGATGACCTGATAAGCGCACAACCGCATTTCGAGACTCTATTGTGTTCGGCGTTGATTCGTGCGGATGATAAAGTTGCGATGCTTGATAGGTCGCTTGCGTCAAGTGCGTCACCGTTGTTTTTGAATTTCCTGAAAGTGTTGGCACGGCATAACCGTCTTGATATTTTGCGGGCGATTCACCACCAAACGCGCGTTGCTTACAATAAACAAATTGGCCGTGTTCCCGTCACCGTTACGACGGCGACGGAACTTGATGCCGTTACAAAAGAGACATTGATCCGGCAACTCACTCATCTGCTCAACGCGGAACCGATGTTGCATAGTGTTGTTGATGCCGAAACAATCGGTGGTATGATTGTTCGGGTCGGTGATACGATATACGATGGCTCTATATTAACCCAATTGAAAAACGTTCGTCAACAAATGATTGACAGGAGCGCACATGAAATTCAAAGCCGACGAGATAGCTTCCGTAATACAGAAGGAAATTGAACAGTTTGAAGGAAAAATCGACGTTCGTGAAGTTGGTCGAGTTCTGGAAGTAGGCGACGGGATTGCCCGCGTTTATGGTTTAACCGGAATTATGGCAGGCGAAATGATAGACTTTCCAGCCGCTGGTGCAACGGGACTTGCATTTAACCTTGAAGAAAATTCAGTTGGAGTCATTATATTAGGTGACTATCTGAAAATCAAAGAGGGTGACGAAGCCCGCACGACCGGTAAACTTTTGCAAGTGCCGGTTGGCGAAGCCGTGCTGGGTCGCGTGTTAGACCCGCTTGGCAATCCGCTTGATGGTAAGGGACCAGTTGTCGCTGCCGAGTTTCGTTTTGTCGAGACCGAAGCACCGGGTATCGCCGACCGTCAACCTGTTCGTGAAGCGATGCAAACAGGTGTTATGGCGGTTGACGCGATGACACCAATCGGACGCGGACAACGCGAGTTGATTATCGGTGACCGCAAAACCGGTAAAACCGCAATCTGTATCGATACTATTATCAATCAGAAAGGCACTGGCGTTAAGTGTTTTTACGTCGCAGTCGGTCAAAAGGATTCGACAGTTGCCGGTATCATTGAGACGTTGCGCAGTTACGACGCGATGGATTATACAACTATAATCGTCGCTGGTGCAAGTATTGCGGCCCCGCTTCAATATATTGCTCCTTACGCTGGTTGTGCGATGGCAGAATACTTTATGCACAAAGGCGAACATACGCTGGTTGTCTATGACGACCTTTCAAAACAAGCGGTTGCGTATCGTCAACTTTCGTTGTTGATGCGTCGTCCGCCGGGTCGTGAAGCGTACCCCGGTGACATTTTTTACTGTCACAGCCGTTTGCTCGAACGCAGCGCGAAGTTGTCAAAGGAACTCGGCGGCGGTTCGTTGACTGCGTTACCGATTGTCGAAACACTGGAAGGCGAAGTTTCGGCGTACATTCCGACAAACGTGATTTCGATTACAGACGGACAAATTTACTTACAACCTGACTTGTTCTTCCGTGGGCAGCGTCCTGCGATGAACGTCGGTATTTCGGTGAGCCGCGTCGGTGGTTCAGCACAGGTTCCGGCGATGAAACAGGTCGCGGGCGGTTTACGTCTTGACCTCGCGGCGTATCGTGAACTCGAAGCGTTTGCGCAGATGGGAACGGAATTAGACCCGGCGACGCAGTCGCGTTTGGACAGAGGTGCAAGATTGACCGAACTGCTCAAACAAGGCGTTTGCAAACCGAAGCCGGTTGTTGACCAGATATTCCTAATTTACGCCGGTACGAAAGGTTTCCTTGATAAGGTTCCGGTCAATCGTGTTTTGGAATGGAGTGACGGATTCATCGAATTTGTTCACAATCGTAAACAGGAACTTTGGAATACAATCAACGACCTCAAAGAGAAAATGGGTGCCGAAATAACCGCGAAAGTCGAAGAAGCAATTAACGAGTTCAACACGTCATTCAAGTAATAATTTTTAAGCGGTCTTTGTAACGTTCGCTAATAACTGTACTACTCGCACTTATCCTTACGGGGCAAAGAAATTGGTAAGTAGTTTAGTTTGATTATGTTAAACTGACCCTATTAGTAACCAAACAATGGCAAACACTAAAAAGTTAAACAGTCGTCGTAAATCAGTGCGGAATATCCGTAAGATTACGAAAACGATGGAGTTGATAGCGACCGCGCAATTCAAACGTGCGATGGATAGAAGTGTGGCAATCAATGCGTATGAAAGGCGTATTGTTGAACTCGTCGGGCATCTCACGCACGCTGGTATCGGCGATGTCGTTCATCCGTTGCTTGAAGAACACAAGGACATTAAGCATACGCGGTTGCTCGTATTGACATCGAATCGTGGTTTGTGCGGCGGTTATAATTCTAGTGTTATGCGTGTCTCGACACCGCGAATCAAGGAAATGCACACGGAACTCCCCGACGGTTTTGACCTCGAAGTTTCCGGTAAACGCGGAATAAACTTTTACAGGTTTCGCGGTGTGAAGGTTACGAAATCGTTTACGAATTTTGAAGACAAGCCGCAGTATGAGGAAGTTATCGCACTTGCAAATCGTTATATCGAAGACTATCTCACCGGTAAAATTGACCGTCTCGAAATTGTTTACACGAAGTTTGTTTCGATGAGCAAACAGGAAGCGGTTAGGAAGGTTTTGTTACCGATGACGCACCTTTTGGACACCGACGATATGACAAAATTTACTGTGAAGGACGATTCCGACAGACAGAAAAGCGACACCGAGTTGAAAAAGGAAGCGATAATTCGTTCGGCTCAATCGAAACTCGCGAAATCGGCTTCCAAAGACGGTTCAAAACGGGAAAAAGAGATTCCGTTTGAGTTTTATCCGTCGGTGGAGAGTATAATGGAGGAAGCGGCGTTATCCGCGTTCAAGGTTAGATTGTTCAAGTGTTTCCTTGACGCGGCTGTGAGCGAGCAGATAGCACGTATGGTCGCGATGAAAGCGGCAAATGACAACGCACAAAAGATGATTGACTCGCTCGGTCGCGCATACAACCGCGCGCGTCAGGGCAAAATTACAAGCGAGTTGACAGAGTTGGTCGGCGGTGCAGAGGCGTTAAGTTAAGTGATGTGTTGTGTTTTTCAATCGGTTTTGTACAATTGAAACTGATATAGTGTGGATAAAATTCACACTGCATAAATAGTACATAGGGAGAAGTGAGATGGCAATGGTATTAGTGAATGAAGAAATTGAACTGAAGAAACAACTGGTAAGACGTATTGATAGGACACACGATGTAGGTGTACTTCGTGGTTTGTTGTCGCAGTTGAATAAAACAACTGATGAAGTTGAATATGAATCTAATGAAGATGTTTACGAGTTGACAGCGGAAGAAGAAAAGGAAATTGACGAGGCGAGGAAAACACCGTTGATTACCTATGAAGAATTCAGAATGAAAATGGATGTATGTCTGAATCAACTGGCGGCAAAATACCATTAGTATTACGTGATAAAGCCCAAAAGAATTGGGAACGTATTGTTAATTTTTACTCTGAACGAAACGGTTCGGACTATTATTCGTCGAAACTGGACGCAGATTTGGCTTCGCTTTTAGAACATATCTGTCAATTTCCAGAATTAGGGCAGAAAACGAAAAAAAATAAGAAGGCGAATTTTTGATAAATTTGCAGTATTTTATGAGGTAGAACCAGACATTATCGAAGTAATTACGATTGTTGATTGCCGTAGAAATGTAAAACTTGATTGAAATCACAAAAAGAATAATTTGACATTAGTTAGACAAATTTGTAACGCCTTAAATAAGCGTTTTTTTAGATAAAATTCTCAACCATTCAGAGATATACAATTATGGTTACAGCAGAAAAGAATATCGGTAAGGTTACGCAAGTAATCGGTTCGACATTTGACGCACAGTTCAGCGAAGACAAGTTGCCGTCGATTTATAACGCGGTCAGAATTGACAGCGAACAGAAAGGCATAACGATTAAACTGACTGGCGAGGTGCAGCAGCATCTCGGCGGCGGGCGCGTGAGATGTATCGCGCTTGGAAGCACCGACGGTCTTATACGCGGTATGGACTGCGTCGATCAAGGTGCGCCGGTTTCTGTGCCGGTCGGTAACGAGACACTCGGACGTGTATTCAATCTGCTCGGTCAACCAATTGACAAAAAGGGACCTATCAACGCGACAGAGTATCGTCCGATACACCGCGAGGCGCCGCCAGTTTCCGCCTTGTCAACAAACACAGAAGTTTTTGAAACAGGCATCAAAGTCATCGACTTACTAACTCCGTTCGTTCGCGGTGGTAAGGCGGGGCTATTCGGTGGTGCGGGGCTTGGCAAGACGGTTATTCTGCAAGAGTTGATAGCACGTATCGCGTCGGCGCACGGTGGTTCGTCTGTGTTTGCGGGTGTCGGAGAACGTACTCGTGAAGGTAACGACCTTTGGCTAGAAATGCAGGAAGCGAAAATCGGTAACACTGGTCGCAGCGTTATCGAACAAACGACGATGGTATTCGGTCAGATGAACGAGCCGCCGGGTTCGCGTTTGCGTGTTGCGTTGTCAGCGTTGACGATGGCGGAGTATTTCCGTGACGTGACTGGAACAGACGTATTGTTGTTCGTTGATAATATATTCCGTTTCTCGCAAGCGGGGTCGGAGGTGTCCGCGCTTCTGGGGCGTATGCCGTCGGCGGTAGGGTACCAGCCAACATTGGCATCGGAAATGGGTGCGTTGCAGGAACGAATCGCGTCAACAAATCGCGGTGCAATCACATCGGTACAGGCGGTTTACGTACCGGCGGATGACCCAACCGACCCCGCACCGGCAACAGCGTTCGGACAACTCGACGCATTTATCTATCTGGAACGTGCAATTTCGGAAAAGGGAATCTATCCGGCAGTTGACCCGCTAGCGTCGTCAAGTCGCGTGTTGGACCCGCAATACGTAGGCGAACGTCATTACAAATGTGCGCAGAGAGTTCAACAAACTCTGCAACGTTATCGCGAACTACAAGACATCATCGCGATTCTGGGGGCGGACGAGTTGGCGGAAGAGGATAAACTGTTAGTACACCGCGCACGTCGAATGGAGCGATTCTTGTCGCAACCGTTCTTGGTAGCGGAGGTCTTCACAGGTAGAGCGGGCGAGATAACACCGCTTGAAGACACGATACGTTCGTTTGAGGAGATAGCAGACGGCAAGTGGGACCACTTATCGGAACAAGCATTTATGTACGTCGGCACAATAGAACAAGCCGCCGAACAAGAAGAAAAAATGCAAGCATCCGCAAAGAAAAAATAGTTTGTGTTCTAAAATTATGGCATTGTCAAATCAGTATAGAAATTTTGTCCTTACTGTTATGCTAATTGTACAATAGCAAAGACTGGACTTCTATACTGAATTGACAATACCCACGATAAATTCCCGTGCAATGTTGAGTGGAACAACAAAGTTGCAGATTTACCGCTTGAATTTTCAACCAACCATCGTAGTGGACGCGAGTTTACAGGTGGTATTGGGGATTACTACCAATACCGCCCACGCCATTTACGTTAGCAAACATCAGCCAAAGAGCAGTGTACGAAATTTGTGAAAACAGAAATGGAACGCCGTAATCTAATTAGTTTCACTAATCGCAGCAACAATTCCGTGACACGCCCGAATGCTTTGCTGTTGTTTTTCCTATCAATCTTTTTCCTTACCTGTAACACTTATGGAACGTTATCCTACATTAAAAACACAAGACCCTGAAATTTACAGTTTGATAAACCGTCAGACGGAGTTTGAATCTTCTACTCTTAAAATGATTGCCAGTGAGAGTTTCGCATCGCTCGCCGTGCTTGAAGCGTGCGGTTCTACCTTGACAAACAAGTACGCCGAAGGTTACGCTGGTGCAAGATACTACGAGGGCAACGATATTGTTGACGAGATCGAATTACTGGCTATCGGGCGTGCGAAAAAGATTTTTGGTTGCGAACACGTAAACGTTCAGCCGTGCAGCGGGTCGCCAGCGAATCAGGCGGTTTACCGTGCGATACTAAAACCCGGTGACAAAGTTATGGGGTTGCCGGTTCCAGAAGGCGGTCACTTGACACACGGTTGGAAGGTGAACTTTTCCGGTAAGGACTACGTGCAGGTGCCATACGCTCCCGAACCAACAACCGGTTTGATTGATATGAATCACGTTCGCGAGATTGCGTTACGTGAGCGACCGAAAATGATTTGGGCGGGAACGACTGCGTATCCGCGTCAACTCGACTACGCCGCGTTTGCCGAAATAGCACGCGAAATCGACGCATATCTGGTCGCCGACATCGCTCACATCAACGGACTGATTATCGCTGGTGTTCATCCCGACCCGGTTCCGTTCTGTGACGTTGTCAGCAGTACATCGCATAAGATGTTGCGTGGACCGCGTTCTGGTTTTATACTCTCTAAAATCGGAGACCGTTACCAGTCGAGGTATTTTCCGGAGAGCAAACTGAATCTGGCACAACGAATTGACAGAGCGGTTTTTCCGGGCTTACAAGGCGGACCGCACCTTCACATTATAGCAGCGATGGCGGTTGCGTTCAAAGAAGCGGACAGTGATGCGTTCCGTAGTTACGGACGGCAGATTGTAGCGAACGCGAAACATCTGGCGAAGTCGTTGCAGGAGAAAGGTATCGCAATCGCGAGCGGCGGGACGGATACGCACTTGTTGTTGCTCGACTTCCGCAAAGAAGAGTTCACGGGTAAAGATTTTTCTAACGCGATGGCGAAAAGCGGTATCATTGCAAACTTCAATATGGTACCCGGCGACCAACGCAGTCCGTTCGTAACAAGCGGTGTACGTCTGGGAACTCCCGCGCTTACAAGTATGGGAATGAAAGAACCGGAAATGGAACTGGTAGCAAACTGGATAAGCCGCATTCGGCAAAACATAAACAACATAGACAGTGAAGCCCCGAAAATCCGGGCGGAGATTGCGGAGTTGTGCGGCAAACACAAGATACCGGGAATTAGACCGTGAGCAACACTCCGTCTTGCAAAACGGATAACAAATGCTACAATGACTAAAATTCAAAACGCGCGGGCGTGGTGGAATTGGCAGACACGCCAGACTTAGGATCTGGTGCCGAAAGGTATGGAGGTTCAAGTCCTCTCGCCCGCATTTTATTCCAAAAGCGTGAAGCCCAAACATCGATGCAAGTTTTTGTGCATAAAATATATTTGTATGGCGACAATAAATTCACTATCGCAAGTTTACTCTTCTTGCTGTTGTTGAGTGTTAATGCAATCGCGGTTCAACCGGACTATGCGGGTATCCATTCCGAGTTTGATAAGTGTAGATGGGACGAGATTGAATCTGATGCTGAAAAAGCGAAAGTTTTTAGCATTACCTTTGAAAGTACTGCACTTTCCAAGAATTGTACTGTATCGTGCAGTCCGATTACAAGTTTTAAGAGTTGATAACGCCGATGATGAGATAGGTTGCCTTTTGCGAGAGGCAACGTCGGCGGCAGCCGACTGAACCCAGTTGCCGAGTACGGCAATGCAACCTCTCAGCGAGAGGTTGCCTACCACACCTATTTCAAACTTGTAGCCGGACTGCGGTATCGTCCCCCGCCTTGATGTTTGGTGTATTTTTTGAGAGAATGGTGCCCCGTTGAGGCGTGTGTGTACCCTTGAATTTATCTTACATCCATTGTGGGATTAAGAAAAAATTATCCGTTATAGCGTTACAAGACCTACCTAATGCTCAAAGACAAAATATATCATCTGTTGCGCGATTTCCGTAATTATGGTTTGTTTAATTTTCTGCGGAGAATAAGCAATGTGCGATTGGGATACCGACACTCATTGAAAGCATTTTGGTATCCTGACATCGACAATTTCGGCGACATTATTACGCCGTTGCTGCTTTCTTCCAACAAGATTGTGCCGATTTCTGTACCGCGAAAAAGTGCCGATTTGATTTGCTGCGGCAGTATTTTGGGGGGAGTGCCGTCTGATTACAACGGTGTTATCTTCGGCAGCGGTTATTTATTCAATCAATCAATCAATCAATCAATCAATACTGTTGCCGAATGCAACAGTGTTTGCGGTTCGAGGAAAATTGACTCGACAAATCCTCGGTTTGCCTGAGACGGTACCGCTTGGCGACCCTGGTTTGTTGCTGCGAAAATACTATAGAGAACGTCAAAAAAAGAAATTTGTGTTGGGACTGATACCGCATAATGTTGACAAGAACAATAGATACATAGCCGAAATGGTTCAAAGAGAACCGGCAAAAGTTAAGGTCATCAATGTCAGCGATTGCCGGCGTGGTCATCTCTTCGGCGACGGTGTTTGGAATGTTGTACGTCAAATTGACGAATGTGAACATATTGTTTCGTCGTCGTTGCACGGACTAATTATTTCAGACATGTTGAACATTCCGAATCGGCAAATGTTGCTTTCTAACAAAGTCGTAGGCGGCGGCTTCAAATTCCGTGATTACTATTCTGCCTTTGATACAGAACGCAGTCCGCTGGTTTTGGACGGTACGGAGACAGCCGCAATGCTTGTTAACAGCACGCTTCTGCCGCCATCATCTTTGCCGGAGGTTACAGACACGCTTGAAGAAGCGTGGAATAAGATGCTGAACGTTTTGTTGCGGTGATACAATGCTTGTAAAAAAGTGCCAAGTTCGAGAACCGGAGGTATCAACCGTGCGGAGGGTGTGTAAAACTTTTGTAGGTTTTTGGTAGGGAATTCTATCATAGGTCTCAAATTAGTCCCTAACTCTATTTGCACCAAGTACTTGCCACATACTTGTTTTTTTCTCTCTGTTCCGTTTTGGTTTCATTTCGCCAGTTTTCGGTCTATCTTGTGTAAGCAGTCAATTATCCGCTCTTTGTCACCAATCATTAGTGTTGTTCCCGCTGGTACACGTGAAATAAAAAAATTGGTAAGCGTTCACGATAGTTTTTCACCACGAAGAAAGAAAAAGAATTTTCGATTTCGTTTTAATAGACTTGTTCAGTAACTTCAAAATAGATAAAATTAACAATTTACATACAATAATTTTGCTACGAATGCACGAATTTATAACGAATTACTCGTATTTATTCGTGTATTCGCGGCAAAATAAAAGGTTTCCGAACAAGTCTAATACCCCAAATCACAAATCTAAAATCCTTTTCCGCTCTTCGTGACTTCGTGGTGAAAAATCTATTACAATGGATTCCCCACTAATTTTTACACACCTTAATTGCGTTGTTGGTTGCGAGGGACGTTTTTTTTACACGAAAATTTGTTTTCCGGCTGCGATGTAAACTCTGAAATTTTGTGCTATAATTGTGACACTGTTTGACGTTTTTTACGCCGTTATCATTTCGCCTCATTCCTTACTCCTAACTATGAACAAAAAAAGAACCGTTGTTGAGTCTTCTGGACACTCGCTTTGGAAACGTATCTCACGTATTTTGGGGTCGCTTACGTTGGCTGTTGTTTTGCTGGCTCTGTTGCTTGTCGTTTTACTTTGGGCTGTTAAAGTCGAAATGGATTACGGCAAGTATGGGATGAACATTTCACAGTTTGCGATTTACCATAGTTCCTGGTTTGCCTTGTTACTCAGTTTGCTTGGCGTGAACATTTTGTTCTCAATTATTTGCCGGTTTCCGTTCAAACGGTATCATTTTCCGTTTTTGTTATCACACGTTGGCGTTGTTGTTCTGCTTTTCGGTTGCTTACTGACTTGGTGGGGCGGTGACGAGGCACAAATGGTTTTGATGGAAGGAAAGGCTTCGGATAAGGCGGTTCGGAAGGAGCGGCAATTTGAGGTACGTTCGATTTCTATGGTTGCACCTGACCTCGCGGCTGATTCAGTTGGCGGAACGGTTGCGTTTGCTCCGTTCGCACCGGGACCTTTTAGTTGGAGCGATTACAGTAGAAAAAATTGGTTTGAAAGATGCCGTAAAACTTACTCCGTACCGCTTTGGCTTACGTCGCTCATTGCGTCGTCAGGGCGTTCGCGGCTGCGTCTTACGTCTGATAATAACGGTGCCGCTATGCCCGGCGTGAATATCAAAGTTTTGGACTTTGTAAGCAATGTTCAAATCGAACGACCGTTACCGCTTGAACTTTCGGTTCGTTTCGCACGTCCTGCCCTTCCCGCACCGAGTGATTCAAACAGCGGTGATACTGACGTACCGGATGTACCAACAAATCCGAATACACCGCGCGGGTGGGAATCGGTCTCGTTGATTCCGTCGATTGCCCCGATGAACGCTCATTACTCGTCGGCGGAGTCACGTCAGTTACTCGCGGGCGGTGAGCGAGTAGTTTGCTGGGCGACTGATTCGCCAGCGGAAGTTACCGCGTTTCGTGAGAGTAAGCCGCTCGATTTACCGCGTGCAGGTGTTCAGGGGCAAATCGTTTTGGTGTTGCGCGGAACGGTTCACCATCTCAACGTTGCGGAGTTGGTTACGGCGACGGAACGTGATTCACGAGTGTCGCTCGGTGATTCAGGATTTGAGTTAAGTCAGGTTCGATACGACAGACGCGGTGTTGTACGGGCGTTGTTACACGCGCCGAATGGTCGGAAGGAACAGATGATTTTGTTTTCCGACTCGCCGGAGCAAAACTTTCAGGCACGTCAACTTGGTTGTTTCGGAACGTACTGGGTTGACGCGGAGTTACGGCAGGGTTCTGTAAATCGTGACGAGTTGCCAGCAAACGCGGTATTGGCTTCGCAACCACGAATTGATTTGTTGCAGGCACCGAACAAAAAATTATTCTATCGTTATTGGAACGGTAAGATGTTTCTTGCGGGCGGCGAGATTATGTTGACAGACAAAGCCGCTGCGCCGAACAGTAAAATTGCTGCGATTCCGCGAACGGGTGAGTTTTCGATTGCCGCCGGTACGAAGGAAGAAGTCACGGTTGTTGTTGAGAACTTTTATCCGGCGGATTTGTACGGTTGCCGTTTCACTGCTTTACCACTCGACGAGAAAACGCCTGTTAATCCTGAAAGTCTCGTGCGGTTGCGTGTGAAAGTTGATGACGTGAGTGAAGAATTTTGGTTGCGGGCGGTGACAGCGAATCAGATGGGTGACAACTTCGCGCCGGAACAGGTGAAGTATTTGTACAGCAAAGACCGTACTGTTCGGATAGTTTGGACGGGACAGGTTTTGAATCTTGGGTTCGGGGTTTATCTGCGGAAGGCACAAGAAGTTCGCGAGCCGGGTATGCGGATGGCGGCTCAGTATTCGAGTTTGGTTGACCAGATACGTGTTCCGCAGGATAACGCGGCAATGAGTGACCCGTCGAAGTTTGACTATGTTAAACGTGACGTTTTGATACGAATGAATCATCCCGGAATTTTCAGCGTACCGGGGCGTTGGCGGACATACCGGCTTTATCAATCGACAATGAGCGGTCCGTTCCATCCCGACCTACCCGACTTTTTCAATATCTACAACGGTAGTCTAATCGGCAACGAAACACGACCGCGCGAGTCGCTGTATATGAGCGGCTTGTCAATAAACTACGACCCGGGACGCGGGTTGAAATATCTCGGATGTTTTTTGCTGGTCGCGGGATTGGTGTGGCATTTTGTGAGAAAGTCGCAACAAGCGGAAAAACGGCGGCAACAATAACAGGAACACTAATGTACGGACTTGGCGGCGATGATATGAAGATGATTCGCGACGGTGTTAAGCAGTTGTCCCGAAATTGAATCAACTTCTGTACTCCGCAAAAGAAAGGGCAGTCATAATGTACCAACGAAGTCGTTCTTTACTTTCCGTTGAAAACAGTTTGCTATTGATGATTGATTTTCAGGAGCGTCTGATGCCAGCGATTGAAAACGCCGAAACGGTTGTATTCCGTGCGCGGCAACTATTGGAATCGGCGAAGACTTTCGGAATTCGTATCGTTGTTTCGGAACAATATCCGCAAGGACTTGGTTCCACTGTTTCGGAATTGCGGTCGTTCATTCCGTCTGACGTGCCGGTTCTTGCCAAAAAATCATTTAGTGTTTGCGGAGCAGAATCATTGTACAACGAAATTGAGAAGTCCCCTACATCTAAAATCGTTCTTTGCGGAGTCGAAACACATATTTGCGTTCAGCAGTCGGCATTCGACCTCTTGGCGATGGGGCGGGAAATTGTGTTGGTAACAGATGCTTCGGGAAGCCGTTCCAGTAACAATAATGAGATTGCCTTGCGTCGAATGGAATCAGCCGGAATAAGTCTCTCAACAACCGAATCTGTTATGTTTGAATGGTGTACAACAGCAGAAAGTCCTCATTTCAAAACCGTCAGCCGATTGGCAAAAGAATTGATGTAACTTTTATAGATATCTGACTACGTTACCGCCTCTATCCTACGATTTATTTTTTTGAAAATACAGATTGATAAGTTGACAGGTAGAAATAAAGTGTCTGAAGCAGAGATGTTTTAGTTCACTTGGATAGATGTAACAAATATTTTCAACTATTTAGGGAGGTTTACTATGAAGTATAAAGTTTTATTTTTAATACTACTGCTTACTATTCCTTGTATAATTATTGTGGGGCGGCACTTTTATGTACCGACCCGACATCGTTTTTTTCTTAAAACGGATGTGGAATCCTCATCATTTACTGAATTTCCCCTTCCTGCTTCTATGGCTATTGTCCAACAAGCTGCTGTTTCTTTTAACGAAGACAAAATGGTAATCGCAGGATGCGAATCCAATAATTTAAAAATCTACACTTGTGATTTTCTTGGAAACAAATTAAAAGATAAATTTATTTTGTTTTCA
>JAITST010000263.1 GCA_031287585.1 Planctomycetaceae bacterium
CCATCTACAAACATTGCTCCTTTTTTATATGAAGGCAGACTTTCGGGGCTGCCTTTTTTTGTGTTATTGATATCTTCTATTATGAAAAAACTTCCTTTCGGAATGCAGGCATTTTCCAAAAATTTTGAAACACTCTATAATTACCGGATTGGGAAGCGAGTTCGGTAGCAATTTTAGATATATCTGCACTTTCCAAGTAACTGTGGCAAAAATGTCATCCTAACACTCCGTAAAAAACGCATTTTGTGTATTTTTACGTTGAATTAAATACATCTTCGCTGAAGAAGCAGAGAAAGCCTTTAATAAACACCATTTTACAATACCGTATTTTACGCATATTTATCATCGTGAATTTTTAGAAAGTGCAGATATACCTTACAACGTCAGTAAACTGCTACTGTAACAAGAGCGACATTATGATATATTGGACTTGTTCGGAAACGTGAAAATAGAGAGAATAAGCATTTTAGGCAAACAAAATATCCCGCATTTTTCAACAATTCTAACGACTCGTTTTAGTTTCCGAACAAGTCTATTAGAATTTTACTTGTAAGATGCAAAAATGTTGAAAGTTGATTATGCGGACGCAGACAAAGAAAAAATTAATCAATTCCGTTATCATTATCCTGACCATTGTATCCAAAAACGTTTTGAAATGTTTGGGCTTCACGCTTGCGGGGTAAAAGTCCCTGAAATCACTTGGCTTACCGGTGCCAACTCTTACACGGTGCACGGCATCATTAAAAAATATCGTGACGGCTTGATTGAGACGACAAAGGAAGTCGTGAATCTTGGATAACTGATTTTTCTACGTCAAAAAAAGGGAAGTGTTCACTTAAAAATAGTTTTTGTTGTCCACAGTATAAATTTGACAATTTAAGCAAAATACAACATATAGGAAAGCATGAAATACGACATATTTTGTTACCTATACGCTGTATTTTATCTAATTTTAACGACTCCTAGTTGAATTTGCGCATAACTATCTTCAAACGAACACCCCCCAATTACAATGTTTTGTCTGGAAGACCAAGATATCCTAAAACAGTACGCCGCAAAAAACGACAACAATTTTCGCACGTGGACAATTCCCGAAAAAGCAAAAACATTCGTAGCAAAATTCGTAAATCTACAAGACAACAGAGTAAATCTACAAACCACAACCGGGCGTAGTGCGTTCATAGATATCAAACTCCTATCAGAAACCGACCAAGAATGGATTCGGAGTAAATTACAAGACAGCGAATAGACGTAGGTGATACCGGACGTGGTTGGAAATTGTTCCTAATCGCGACAAGTATAATATTTATCGCACCATCTTCCATCGCATTTCTCTGTTTGGTAGAATTGTCGATGATTGACTTTACGTTTCTCCGTTTAGCACCCAAAAAAGGATTTCAACTATGCGACCATTCATTATCGTTATTTTCTTTCTCGCCGCTGTCACGTTCTCACGCGGCGGCGGTGTTGTTTTGTTTGATGCCGAAACTAAACTTGACTCTTTACACAAGCAGTCCGCCACGTTGAGTATTAACGATGTCGGCGGAGTTTTGGTTGTTACTGATGCGGACGGGCATTGGCCTGGTTTCAATATGGGAGAACGTAACTGGAATCTTGCTGGTTGTGATTCGATTGTCATTGATGTTACCAATCTTGGCGGCGAACCTATCAATCTGAATTGTCGTCTCGATTCGCCCGACATTGATTTTGCTTCTATGCGCGGGACTTTTACCTATTCCGTTACCGTCGCCGCAAACGAGACCAAGCAGTGCGAAATTAAACTGCCGCCGCTTGTGCCGATGCAACTTGTCGGTAAATTGTTCGCTATGCGAGGCGGTCCCGGCGGGATTCATCTTTCCGGTACCGATACCAAACCCGGTTTTCACAAAGACGCGGTTGTCGGTTTGGTTTTGTTTCTCAATAACCCGAAACGCGAAACACGTTGGTGTGTTCGTAAAATCTCGGCGGTTGCGAGTGATAACGGTAATACAAACACCGAACAAGCCGCATGGTTTACGATGCCGCCCGAACAGTTTTTCCCTATGATTGACGAATTTGGTCAGTTCAAACATAGCGACTGGGTTGGTAAAGTTCATTCCGACGACGAGTTAAAACAGAATGCCGCTCTCGAAGCCGCCGACATCGCGAAACAGCCGTCACCGTATAACCGCGACAAGTACGGCGGTTGTACGGCTGCCGGACCGAAACGCAACGCGACCGGACATTTTCGTGTCGAAAAAGTTGACGGCGTTTGGTGGTTCGTTGACCCCATTGGTTACTTGTTCTGGTCGCACGGAACGAATTGTGTCGGTTCGGGTAACGCCGTTACACCAATCACAGACCGCGAGTTTTATTTTGCCAACTTGCCGCCGCGCGGCGATGCACGTTTCGAAAGTTGTTACGGTCAAGGCAACTGGGCTCCGCACAACTACTACGAAGGCAAAGGTACGTACACAACGTTCAACTTCACGAAATCAAATCTAATTCGCAAGTACGGTGGCGACTGGCAAAACCGATTCATCGAACAGACGCACGCGCGGCTCAAAAGTTGGGGAATGAATACGATTGCGAACTGGTCGGAGCCGCGAATTTACGAAGCACGCAAAACGCCGTACACCGCGACGATGGGAACGGGCGGTCGGTATATCGCGGGCAGCAGCGGTTATTGGGGACATTTTCCTGACCCGTTCGCGAAGGAGTTTGTTGACCTTGTAACGAAAAACGCCGCACGTCTCGCCGCGTCAACAGCCGACGACGCGTGGTGCTTGGGTTACTTTGTTGACAACGAGATAAGTTGGGGCGGCGAGCGGTCGCTTGCAATCGCGGCGTGCGTCTCGCCCGCAGACCAACCAGCGAAAATTGTGTTCGTTGACGGCTTGAAAGCGAAGTACGGTGATGTCGCGAAGTTGAACGAACTATGGGGAACAAGTTATAGTGACTGGAACTCGCTGTTGAACTCGTCGGAGAAACCGAACGAGAACAAAGCGAAGGACGACCTCGACAAGTTTCACCAACAGATTTGCGAACAGTATTTCAAAACGATTCACGACAGTTTGAAAAAGGTCGCACCGAACAAATTGTACTTGGGTTGCCGATTCGCGTGGGCGAACGAGACGGCAGTTCGCGCGGCGGCGAAGTATTGCGACGTGATTAGTTACAACATTTATAACAAAACGCCGTCGGAATTGAAACTACCGGACGGAGTTGACAAGCCGGTGGTAATCGGCGAATTTCACTTCGGAGCGTTGGACCGCGGAATGTTTCATACAGGTTTGGTACCAACGAAGTCGCAAGTTGACCGTGCGAAACATTACGAGAATTACGTCCGCGACGCACTTAACCACAAACAAATAATCGGTACGCACTGGTTTCAATACGGAGACCAGGCAACAACAGGACGCGGTGACGGCGAGAACTATCAAATAGGTCTAACAACCGTAACCGATACGCCGTACAAGGAAACGATACGAGCGATAAGACGTGTGGGTTATCCGATGTATGAAATTCGATTGAAGGTGAAATAACAAGCCGTGTAACCGTTCACGTTTTTTTACCTCGAAGACACAAGGGCACGAATAAAGAGAAATTTTTAGGGTTTAGATTTATGATTTTGGTACAACGTTCACGCCGATTGCAATGTCGTTTTTCTCACAGTTAGGTAAAGTTAGAATATCAAAACCTATCCTTATCTAACTGTGAAAAACGACTTTGCGATCGGCGTTTATATCGCGTCACGGCGTAATCGTGACGCGATTCACGGTTCAAATAATCCGTTTTCAAAAGGGCA
>JAITST010000393.1 GCA_031287585.1 Planctomycetaceae bacterium
CGAGAAGCAGGGCTTCGGTATCGGAACGGAAGATGATAGTGTTCATGTGACTTCCTTGTCTGTAAAAGGGGAACGGAGAGAAAAAAGACATTAGACCAATCCCCACTAAAGTTTACACACCCAAGTTTACACAGCCTTGACTGCCCCCTATTGTGTCTTTTCAAAAAGGTGGTAGAATGACTGACGTTTTCCTGGTGCTTCGTGTAAAAATAGCACCAGAATACAAAAATCAGAAATGTCCGAATCGTTGTGATTCGGAGAAAATAGAGTACGTAGCAATTCAAAAGCCGTCTAAAAGACGGGTTGGTTGACTTCGCAGACCAGCGGCTTTGCCGAGTGAAGATGACCATTGGACAAAGAAACTGCGCGTTCCCATAGGGAGCGTGTGCGCTTTGTCCGTGGGAATCTTCGGCGAAGTAGTTTCAGTGCAAATGAAACGCAGCACTTTGGTCGGTGTGAAGTGACCATCTTTTGAACGCGCCGCTCCTGTCTTGAGCGGTGCTGCTGTTGCGTTCTCGCAACCTTGAAATGACAATGTACTAATTTCAGAAAAAAATGTGTGAAGTAACTGAATCATCAGTATCTTCACTCCGTTCATATCGTTATTTGTTATCCCAATTTTATGGCACGTCCAGTCAAAAACACTTTATTATGTCCGCATTGTTGGCAGGAGATTTCTGTCGCCGATTTACTGTTCATCAGTGAATCGCCGGAATTGTTCGGCGATGTTAAACTCGGAAGTAACGCTCAAGCCCGTTTTCTGCCCGTCCGCTTTGACCAGTACGGCAATGCTCTCGATACGAAAAATACGCCGTGCCGAAAGACTGCCTGTCCGAACTGTCATCTGCCGATTCCGCGTGTGTTGCTCAAAGAACCGGAATTTGTTTTGTCGATTGCCGGTGCGCCCGCTTCGGGAAAATCGTTTTACCTCACCGCGCTGACCTGGCAACTGCGCAGAACTTTGACAAAGGATTTTATGTTGAATTTTACCGATGCCGACACCGAAATGAACCGTCGGATTATCAGTTACGAATCAACATTATTTATGGCGGACTCTTCTAACGAATTGGTCTCAATTGAAAAGACCGACATTACCGGTAACATTTACAACACGTCGCTCATTAACGGTAATTCCGTACAGTTTGCTCAACCGTTCATCTTTGAAATTGCCCCGACAAAAGAACATCCGCTCCCGAATAAACGAAATTCGCAGGCGGTATTCATTTACGATAACGCTGGTGAACATTTCTTACCCGGTGCGGATAGTTTGTTGCAACCGGTAACACGACACTTGGTCAATTCCGACGCGGTTCTGTTTCTGTTCGACCCGACACAGGATGCACGCTTTCAGCAGGCGGTTGTACGTAAGTCTGATAACTTGCGGCGTGACAAAAGCATAGCAAACTCAGCAACTATCCCGCCTGAAAACAATGTACGTAAAAGTCCCGTGCGGCAGGAAACGGTGTTGACCGAACTGATAAACCGTTTCCGTCTTTTGAACCGAACAGAAAAATTTAAGAAGCCGTTTGTTATCGTGTTGACAAAATATGATGCGTGGAAACAGTTACTTGAATTTCCGAAAATGGTTAATCCGTGGAAACAGGCATCGAACGTTCCGATTAGTGCTTATAACTTTGAACGTGTCGAAGAATACTCAAAGATATTACGAAAATTGTTACTCGATTTGATTCCTGACTTTGTTTCTATGTCAGAGAGTTTTGCGGATAACGTAAGTTATATAGCGGTTAGTGCGACGGGACAAGCACCGATCAAAGATGAAAAGACCGGAATGTTTGGCTACCGTAGCGGCGACATTCGTCCGTTTTGGGTGGAAGTTCCGTTCTTCCACGCCCAAGTGTTAGCGGGAAAGGAAACTATTTTAGCAGGAAAGAAGAACAAATGATTTACGAACAAATATCGACTTCGTCTCCGAAATGTCTCGACGGTAACGCTGGCTTTGGCATTACGGCTCAAACATCGGGAATACCACAAAACATTTCGCAAATGCTTCACTCGTTGAGCGGATATACACACCGTTTTCCAGCGGGTAGTCCGCAAAATCCAGTAGTATTCCTGCATAGTATCCGCAGCGGATATCACATTCTTTCGCGTATTGCCGATTGCGGTAATGACTATTCCGGTCGGACGAATCGCATTGCGCATCATCTCGTTATCACTGATGCCGATGTACGGAAAGTTCAGTTTGGACCAACGGATATTTTACAACGTTATCCTTTTCAAACTTCGTGGAATCAAGCACCGCAATTACTAACGCCGATAGTCAAACTTCCTAATGTCAGTAACGGTGCCGCCAAGATATGCAGGGCTTGGGAATCGCAAACCGGAATCAGTAACGCTGGTTGGGCGGGCGTTCTTGCGGAAAGAGCCGAAGCGGGACAAACGGTGAATGTCGTATTTAATTCAGGTATAAATGTACTACCGTTGCTTGGAGAGGCATTTTTGCTGTTACCTGCGGCGGTGCGTTGGCGGATTTCGTTCAGCACATATTTTATGAAAACGCAGGAAACGCCGGACAGTCTGCTCCGTGTCCACTGTATTCTTGCGGGCAGCGAAGAAGAAGCATATACCAAGTTGCCGAATGTTTGGACTATCGACTTACGGCATCAGATACAAGGTACTCCACAGGGCAAATATGTCGAACTTGCCAAGACGGGGCAGACAACAAACACTGCACCAAAACCGATTACGGTACCGATGACTTCGTCACCAGTAGCGGAGGCACATACTTACGAGTTAGAAGTGGAAACAACAACCGTGCCGCTGAAAGAACGTAAAGTCTTGAAGCGAGGTGAGTGGTCTGAAAGTATGGATTCTAATTCCAAATCGCAAACAAATTGGACTATGGTGATTCTATGCCTGATTTTGCTGATTCTCATTGTCTTGATTTTCGGTTTCGTACTTCGTTTCGGTACCGAGCAAGCAAACGAGAAGGAAATGGAAAAGCAATATGAGAATATGCTGCACCAATTCGAGAACACGCAACACCAAATTGAAGGTATGAAACAATCGTTTGAAGATAAGATTGCAGCGGTACAGAAACAAGCCAAAGAGGATGCCGAAAAAAAGGATAATGAAATTGCGGATATGAAGAAAATGATTGAGGATAAGATTACAGTAGTACAGAAACAAGTCAAAGAAGATGCCGAAAAAAAGAATAATGAAATTGCGGATATGAAGAAAAAGATTGAGGATATGCCGCGACAAGTCAAAAAGGATATGGAAACGATGACTGCCGACATCCCAAAATTAGTTGAAAAAATCTCTATATTAGAAGAAATCCCTAAATCATTTTCTCAATTAGTTGAAACATCAATGCGCAGTAAATTTTGGACACTTGATTACAAAAGTGCGAGTGTTGCAACTGATTTATTGATACAAGAAAAAACAACGTTAAGTAAAGAAATTGAGGTTCTTAAAAAGCAGAAGGAAGATTTAGAGAAGGCAGTTCCCCCGCCACCACAACAATAAAAAGTATCGAATAATAACCATTCAAAATTACAAAACATACGTAATAACAGAAAAGGCGGACATCAAATTCCGTAATCTTTCCGTTATTCTGTGTATTCCGTAGTAAAAAACTTACACCAATGAAACCAGAAACAACTATTGAAAACATCCGCTCAATGTTGGCAAATTCGACAATGACTTCGCCGGAACTGATGCAGGAACTTGCCGATTCATTCAACGACACAACCAGCGTATTCAACCGCCGGATGCAAGCGTGCGCCGAGTTAATTAAAGCCGGTAACACTATCGAAGCGGTTCGTCTTGCCGACGAACATCCCCGTCTGCTCGACTTTTACGTGTTACTCAACTTTGACGAACTAGATGATTGGTATGCGGCAATGACGCAATTCACCGATAGCATACCGGTGCCGCTCAATACCGAACATTATCAACTCATCCGCGATGCCTATGTCTATACCGCGTCGATGGACGATTGGTTCCGTCAATACCGTCTGGCAAATTTGACCAATGTACCGATGCGTGAAAAGTTACTCGTGCTGCGGTCGATTGCCGAAAAAGATACCAGCAATTTTTTCTGGCTTGAAGATGTTGAACAATTTGAAAGAGTACGACAGGAAGAATTGAAAGACGAAATCAACGCGGCGTTGACGGCACAGAACCAGCAACGACTGGAGGCAATTTATCGCGACATCAAAGGGCAGACGTGGCGGGTTTCACCGCAGAATCTTATAACGCAAATTTTACATCCGGTACTTCTCTCGAAAGTAACTATGTTACAAGATTATTGCAGCAATTACGATTTTGATAACGTTGCTCGGGTTTATAGTGAACTTCAAAATATGCTCACAGCGGAAAACATAACGGCACCGCAAGATGTTTCTAACGCGATGAATTCGGCAAAAGATTTTTTGGCGGATGTCGAAAGGCGAAAGAAAATAGAGAACCGAAAACAACAATTTATTGCGGCAAAAGATGCCCTCGAATCCGCATTGTCACGCCGCAGTTCCATAGAGGAATTACAATACCTTTACAATCAGTTGCTATCCGTTACTGTCCCCAATGTTCTACCGATACCCAATCAATTAACCGTCCAATTTGAAGACAGGATTGCGGAACTTGAAAACGAAAGACGAGTAGCGGAAGAAGAAAAAGAAGCAAGAAGTGTCAAACAAGCATTACTTGTTATCGGCATCATCGGTGTCATTGTCGTTATCGTATTGTTGCTGCAATTCCTTGGACTTAACTGAAATTTCTCACCCTCTACCCTATAAAAAAATGTCTTACTACATTAAGAATCGCGGAAAAGCGTTTGGACCGTTCAACGAACAACAACTCATCGAGTTGAAAATGAAGGGTAAAATCAGCAGGAATGTCGATGTGTCCGAAGACCAAACGAATTGGTTCACCGCAGAGAATTTATCTTTTCTCTACGATGAAAAAATCCCGCCGCCACCGCCACCCGAACCGTCGGAATGGTTTTACTCAACAGACGGCGACGTGGGCTACGGTCCCGTTACTAAAACAGTAATCCATCAAATGGTACAAAAGGGAACACTCACCCGCGATTGCTACGTTTGGAAACAAGGCGAAATGGCACAGGTAATTTACACAGTGCCGGAGTTCGCGGTTTATGCTCCGCCACCTAAACCTATTGACTATGAGGACAAGTTAAAACAAGTCAATAATACAGGTGGTAAATACTGTTTTGCTTGTGGTGCCGCACTTGTTATGTCTGCAAGCACTTGTCCGACATGCGGTACGCGGGTTGATAAAAGTGATGAGGTGCAGGGGCAGGTATCACGTTTGGCGTACATTCTGCTTGCTATATTTTTCGGTGGTTTGGGGGTTCATGATTTTTATGCAGGACGCATCGGTAGCGGCGTTGCGATACTCCTTCTCACATTTATATGCCTTCCTGTTCTTATTTTATTATCAACGATATCTTTCGGCTTACTGTCCCCGCTACTTGTTCTTGGAGGACTCGGAATGTTTATCTTCATTATCGTCGAGATTTGCGCAGTAACAACAGACGGCAAAGGTAGGCCGTTTGTATAATTGTTCATAAGATACAGATGGTTTTAACGTTGGACGGCTGGTAGATTTGTTCGGGGGATAAATTTCCGTGACAAGTATATCCAACGGACACGATAAGATGCGCACATTTTCAAAGACCTTGTACTGGAATCATGCCGATTACAAAGTTATTTTACAGGGAATTTTCACAGTTAGGTAAGGGTAGGTAAAGGTAGAATAC
>JAITST010000422.1 GCA_031287585.1 Planctomycetaceae bacterium
AACAACGCAAATCCTTACCCCGTAGGGGTTAAACATGGATAACCCCTACGGGGTAAGGACTCTTTGTCAACATCTATTAAGTGGTAATGTAAGTAGCGCATCCGTCGCCTATTGCTCTGTCAAGAGCGTTTTATTGTTTTACGGTTTTACGGTGACTTACGTGTGAAACGATTCATACAATTCAGACATTATCCACATCTGTTCGTCCGCACCGTTGCACGGTAGTATTAACTGTTTTCGACCATAGTTGAATCGAATCTGGTGAACCGAAAACGACTCAGGCACAAAACCGCCGGCGTTCGTTTTTACTCTGATTTCTGACAACTTCTCCGCAGGTAAAACTATCACCTTCTTCGACCACAAGCACGTTCGTCGGTACGTAAGAACACGCTCCTTAACGTCCACTTGCCAAAAACCAAACTGGCGGAATAACTGTGTTCTTAGTGCCAGCCAGAAAAGTAACGAATAAAAAAATACAAAGTTAAACGCAACAAAATTCTTTGAAAATTCTTCCTGTGTTGCCGTCGTTTCCGCAAACGTATATGACATTCCCGCCAATCCTGTTACAAAAAAAATTGACGCAGCCGCAAAGAGCACAAATGCAAAGCCCCTCTTCCAAATATCGCCGGGCAACGACGCAACTTTAATCGTCAACGTATTCCCGCTCCGTGTTATTCGCGGTCGCTTCAATACCGCGTTCGGTTTCGTTGCCGATGCTGTTTCTTCACCATCCGAAAAGTATTGTAACGGGTTCGCAAACGGCGGAAAATATAAACCGCGAACTCCGCGTAAGTCCGTACCGTCACTATAAATCATCGGATTCTCACGTTGTACCGGCTCCGGTTCCGCCTCCTCAATCGGTTTTTCAAAATACTGCCGCCACGAAAAAATTTTCCCGCAAAATTTCTGCGTACACTTCGCCATTCCAGTTGCATTATCCAATGTCCTAACCGGCACACGAAAGCCGCACTTCGGACAGAAAAACCGAAAACACGGCTCGCGATCTTCAAAAAACATCACAACTGTATCATTACCGTTATAACGTTTTCCGGCATAACGTGCCGCTGGCGTATTCCTGTTCGACGTTTTTTCCAGATAATCGCAAATCACGTTGAACAACCAAACCCGCTCATGCTCCGTTCCAAGCGGAATCGTAGTCGAGCAATACCGAAACCTGTTACGAAAACTTTTCGCCCAATGAGAAATCACAATCACAAACACCTTATTCGGCGACGCAACGTTTCGTGAGGTATCATTTAGCGGAGCATTCTCAACAGAATCCAAAAACATCCGATGCAAAACAGTCTTACCGCGCATAAGTCCGCATCGCCAACGAATCTCAAACATAGCAGGCGAGAAAATAAGCGTCCAGTTTACACGCCAGAAAAGATTGCACGAAAACCCCTCGACCAGCAAAATTTTGCTGCCATCGTCCGTAGTATAGTAAGAACAATCGAAAGCCGCTCCCTGCGGACGTTTGCGCGACAACTCGTCGCGGATTGTGAAAATCAAATCACAATCCACACATTTCCCCATCACAGCGTTGTCAATGGTAATCGCATCTACAAGCGATACTTGCCGTTTACATTTAGGACAATCAGGCATTATTGTAAAAAAAGTTGTATTGTTGCCTCGTGAAAGTTTGTGAACAGTTATAAAAATTCAGTATCTATTCCGCGTCATCAAAAACAATATATCCGGCAAACGCTCTCACTCGTTTTTCACCCAAACCGCGAATACGTGTCAAATCACGCGGACTCTTCATCCGGTTGTTCTCACTCTGCGACACAATTGACTTTGCCGTCTTGTCACCAACACCCGGCAACGCCGTCAGTTCATACCACTCCGCTGTGTTTGGATTAACCGCAAAATGATAATCGTTCTTCGGAAAATCAACCGCCGACAAGTCAACCGTCTCACCGCCGCGCGGCAGAATCGAAAAAAAAATAATCAACATCCCAATAACCAGCGAGTTTCTGTCCGCCCGTCGAAAACACAACGTCGAAATGTATGACACCGAAACGTCCTCTATCGCCGCGTCAAGTTGGTTTTGTGATGATTCGTACATAACAACGATGACCGTTAGTTTCACGTTTGAAACGATGCTACGTGCTTACTATCGCCGTCAGCGAAACGGCTGCGGATTGACAAAAACTGTTCTTCTAACGCCAAAAACGCATCAATTATACTTGGGTCAAACTGCGTCCCGTTACCTTTGAGAATCAGGTCTTTTGCTTGCTCGTGGGAAAACGGTTCTTTGTACGGACGTTTTGATGTCAAGGCATCATAAACATCAGCGACCGCGGTTACACGTCCCGCAAGCGGAATGTTTTCACCGCTCAAGCCAATCGGATAACCGGTTCCGTCGAATTTCTCGTGATGCGACGACGCAATATCACTCGCCATTTGCAGGAACGAAACACCGGGGAAACGTTCAAGCGCGGACGCAAGTGTTTCCGCACCGATAACCGTATGCCGCTTCATAATCTCAAACTCGTCGGGGTCAAGACGCCCCGGTTTGAGCAAAACCGCGTCGGGAATACCGACCTTACCGATGTCGTGAAGCGGGGAAGTTTGAAAAATCAATCGAATGTATTCAGCGTCAACAATTGACTGATACTTGTCATTGCTCGCAATTTGTTGGGCGAGAACACGGCAATAATGTTGCACACGTTCGAGGTGCGCACCGGTATCGGCATCACGTGATTCAGCAAGTTTCGCCATCGCGAAGATTGCAACGTCACGTGTCTCTAACGCCAAAATCCGCTCGCCGGCGCGAAGACGGGCAAGAACTTCCTGCGGGCTGTACGGCTTCGTGATGAAGTCGTCCGCGCCGACCGACAACCCCTGTATCGTTTCATTAAGAGTACCGTGCGATGTCAGCAGAACGAAGTAAATGTAACCGCTCAATTCCTCCGAACGAACCGCTTTACACAGTTCAATGCCGTCCATCACAGGCATTTCCCAGTCGGAAATAACCATACGACAGTGCGTAAGCCGCAACTTCTCAAGAGCATCTTTCCCATTGTTAGCGATGATAACTTCGTAACCGGCGTTGTCAAGTAAACCTTTCAACGCCATTAAAATGAGTTTGTTATCATCAACTATCAAAACTTGCATTGCCATATAAAACTCAAAAACTAGGAACAGTGGTATAAATAAAAAACGAAAAACAAATCAACAAACGTAGCGATTATACCACATTTCAACACAAAATCTACCCCTGTCAACAGTTTGTAAAACGCAAATAAAAAAATTTTTTGCCGTCATTATTGTAATGCCAAACAAAATCCGGTAAAATCTTTTCTTCGTATATTGGAACGTGACGGCAATTGCTGTCAGTTGCTTTGTTTCACTCCAATCAATTTAACATAACTATTTAAACTATACGACTATGAAAGAAACAACAAAGACTTCGATTTTTCTGGCACTTGCGGTATTGTTGGCTGTTTTGGCAGTGTTTACGCGACCTGTTGCCCGCGAGATGAGTTCGCGGGATATGGTCAACAAGCCGCTGTTCCCCAAGTTTAACGACCCGCTTGGTATCAAGAGTTTGGAAATTACCAAAGTCGGTTCGCTCGGTCAACAACTTTCGTTCAAAATCGCGGAGACTGCTGGTGTCTGGACGATTCCTACTCACGAATACTATCCCGCTGACGCGAAAGACCGTATGCCGCAAGTCGCGGAGGCACTTACAGATTTGACCGTGATTGAGGTTGCGAACGACTTCGCCAACTCCAAAGATGTCGAAGCCGACCAAGCGATGTATGGCGTGTTGGATCCGTCGTCAGACAAAGGCGGTCCGAGCGATGGAATGGGAACACGTGTCAAAGTTACGGGACAGAACGACGAAGTCTGGGTCGATATGATTATCGGGAAGGAAGTCGAATCGCCGAATTCGCCCGACGATTCTGACGGTGCGCCGAAACGGTTGCGTTATGTTCGTGTCGCGGACGAACAGGCGGTTTATGTTGTCGCGATTGAACTTGACCGTTTCTCGACACGGTTTGAAGATTGGATTGAGAAAAACTTGCTCGACATCAGTTCGTTCGACATAAAACAAGTTTTCATTGACGAGTATTCACTTGATATGTTGAAACGTCAACCAACGTTTCTCGGTGATATACCGCTAGATTACAGTGCGGACGCGACGGGCGG
>JAITST010000430.1 GCA_031287585.1 Planctomycetaceae bacterium
TTCCGGCGATGGTACGATAAAGTGAAACACTTGAAAGACGCGGTGTTTTACACGGACGATTGGGACGCGTTTGGAAAAGTTTTGCCAGCGGATCGACACGTGGTTGGCAAGAGCGGAACAGTGATGATTGAGCAGGACAATGGAAACACGCGGCACCATTTAGGACGCTTTACGCGGCGGACGAAGGTCGTGTCAAAGAGTCCACTGATGGTCGATGTGACAGTACGAGTATGGAACGCTCTGACAATGCCCGACGTATTCAAACACTATCAACAGAAATTTATTGCGATCTTTAGGTGAACACTCTCCGATTAAAATACATTATAACGGCACAATGCCGTTCCTATTATGATGCCAGGTTATCGGCGTTGTAAGGTATATCTTCTGTGTCCCACCATGAATGACTACATTATTCTAAACCGCTCTTGACTTGAACTCTGAAATTTTGTAATAATTACCGCGTGGATTTTGTGATTTTACTTTGGGCAAAATACGTTGGATACGTTTTTGTAGTATGGCACACTACTTATCAACTTTACTCACTCAATTACGGTATTTTGGCGGTACGACTTTTTGTTTGCCGTTAGTGGTTGTTTTGTTTTTTGATACCGTTGTTCTTGCTCAGAACGGCGGGTCGCTTAACGCTATTGGTTTGTTGCAGAAACCCGCTTCCCTTGTTCCCGATTCTTCTGTCGCTAACCAATACGCCGCTCCCAACCAACCTTATTATGTTGCCCAAGTTACTCCGCCTGCCGTCACTCCATACACGACCACCGTTACCTCTGGTTCATCGCTGCCCGGTATTGGAAGTCCCGCCGCTGCACCCGCTTATGTTACCCCCGCCTACTCGCCGCCGCCCGCTTCGTCGCTCGTTACTTCGTCGCTCGTTACTTCGTCGTCTGGTTCGGCTGCTCCGATTGTTAGTCCTGCTGCTCCGGTGTCCGCTATTGACCCATATACCGTTACAAAGAAGAAAACTTTATTCGACACTCTTTCCGGCGACTATAATTCGATTGTTCCCGAAACATATAAGAAAATGAAACGTGTTTGTGATTTGGCTCAACTTGATTACACGTTGATAAACGGTACAGGTTTGACGACCAACGATATTCGCGGACGGCTTCGGTTTTCGATTCCTTGTAAGTATATTCCTACCGACACAAGTGCTGGCGGTTCGCAGATGGGTTATTTTCACCTTGCACCCGGCGCGCAGTTTTCGTTTTGGAACTCGCTTGAAAACGATTATATGAAGTCGCCGAATCTTTTCGGTGCGTTTGTTGATTTTGGTGTTGAACCGCACTTGAATAAAAATTTTTCGTTTGAGGCATCGCTGCGTTTGGGACTTTACTCGGATTACAAGAAGATTACGAGTGAGAGTTGGCGGATTCAAGGACGTGTGATAGCAACATTTGAGGTTGCTGAACGTTGGCAGGGAACGGTTGGTTTTTTATATCTTGACCGGAATCGTATTAAACTTTTGCCATCGGGCGGTTTGATTTATCGACCGCACGAAGACGTTATTTGTCGGCTCACGTTTCCAGACCCGAAAATTTCGATGCGTCTTACGCGAAACGGTACGACAGATTGGTGGGGTTACATTTTCGCGAATTACGGAGGCGATACGTGGACTATCAGCGATGACGGCGGTAACTCCGCCAGAACTGACTACAACGATATTCGAGTGGCGGCTGGTGTTGAGTTTGATAACGCGAGCAGTTTCAAAGGTTTCGCCGAAGTCGGCGGCGCGTTCGGGCGAGAGTTGGTACGACCGGGTTGGGAAACTTATAATCCGAGTAATGCTTTGTATTTTAGAATTGGATTACGGTATTGAGCAGGTAAATGTACACTACAACTAAAAACCAACTATTAACGACTCACCCAAAATTTTCATGAAGAATATACTGTGTTTTATTTTGTTTATGCTTGTTTTCCAACTGCGTAGTGTAGTCGGTCAGTCGGTCGATTACGCTACGCAGTATGATGCTGCGCCTACCATTGCACAGCGTTATTCTACTTCTTATGCTGCTCCGTACTATCTCAATACCGCTCCGCAACAATTCAATCAGGTTTATGAAAATCCAACAGAGCCCGGACGCGGGAATCATGACGGACGACCGGGTTTGTTTCAGGGCGGCTCGCAGACGCTTTTGTATATGCCAGCGTTTGGAAGCGGCGGTGTTTCAATTACTTCGTATAATTTGTCCGCTAGTCTTGGATTGCCTTGCCCGTCGCGGCATTATCCATTACTAATTTCTCCATCGTTTGATTACACGAATATCGCTGAACGTGCAACGAACGGTGTGACAGATTTGTCAAACGATTTGTATAATTTTCGACTAGGTTTGATTTGGATGCCGACATTATGGACAAACGCACGGATGTTGCTTGGTGTAGCACCGTCGTGGAATAGTGATTTAAGACAAGATGACGGCGACGCAATGCGGACTTCGGCTTACGTTACTTTTATGTGGAACTGTAATACGCGGCTGCGGCTTGTTCTCGGTGCGGCGTTTCTCGACCGGAGTGATTACTCGTGGTTTCCGGTTGCGGGACTGACGTGGCGGCCTACGGACGTTTATGTTTTGGAGATTGGGGTGCCGCGAACAGGTTTGTCACGGCGGATTT
>JAITST010000491.1 GCA_031287585.1 Planctomycetaceae bacterium
TGTGTTAAAAAAGAACCATTTGTCATCGTTTATAATGTACACTTCCCGTTAGTCCGTTCAACCGATATTGAAAAAATTTCCAATATCGGTTATAGTATGAAAGTCGCACGCACTGTAAATCTCCTCTAACCTCACATCACAAAATGTCACACGACTCAATTCTTGACAAACAACTTGAAGACGCACGTGTTTCTGTACGCCGGTTTGATATTACGTTGTCGCTCGTCGTTCTCGGCGTGATAATTTTGGTCGGAACGCTGGCAATCGGAATGTTCGATGCGTGGGTGTTCCGCGACGGAATGCCGATGTGGTTGCGTGGTCTGACGTTTGCGGCTGGATTAATGTTCATAGTTTGGTACTGCATACGTTCGCTCGTACCTCCGTTTTTTATGGCAGTCAATCCCGCCTACGCCGCCCTGACAATTGAGAATGCGGAACCAACATTCAAGAATACACTAATCAACTGGTTTCTACTCCATCGTGAAAGAACCGGACAAACCGAACATACTGCCAGCCAACACAAAGACCCGCTCGACGAACGTGTGTTCGATGAAGTTGCGGCGGAAGCGGCTAACAAAGTCAAACGGGTTGACACAGCAAAAATCATTGACCGCCGCCCGCTTGTACGCTGGCGAAACGTAATGGTTATACTGTTTGTAATGTTGGTCGTCTATTGTATGTTCTCGCCCAAAAGTCTGTCAGTCTCGCTCGCGCGTGTCTTGCTCCCGTTCGCGAACATCCAGCCGCCGCAAAGCATCCAAATCTCAAACATCAAACCCGGTGACGCAGTTTTCTTTCAGGGCGAACGAGCGACGATAAGTGCGGTACTGAAAGGTCGTGTGAACAAACCGGTATTTGTGCAGTTTTCAAGTGCGGACGGGCGGTTCGTGAACGAATTGGTACCGATGTCCACATCGGAAAACGCGGACAAAAACTACTATGAAGCAACGCTGCCATCAGGCAAACGCGGCTTTGAAACGTCGCTTGATTACCGAATCGTCTGCGGTGAGAGCCAATCGGGGTTGTACAGTCTGACTGTCCGCCCGTCGCTCTCGTTCGATGTTACTAAACTAATTTACACGTATCCGCCATACACTGGTCTTGCCGAGACAACGGTTCAATACAACGGCGTAATTCGGGCGGTCACGGGAACACGAGTGCGTATCGAAATGGAGGCAAACGCAAAGTTGAAAGAGGCACAACTCGCTTTCACAAATCCAACATCGAAACACAAAGTAACTATTTCGACCGAAAACGCAATGAAAGCGTCCGCGAATTTGACGCTGAAATACGACCCGGCACCTAACGATTCACAAACAAACTCGCTAACCAAACAAACATACTCACCGCAGTGCGTTGACATTGATGACAACCCGAATCGCGGCGCAAGTGTTTACGACTACGAAGTCCTGCCGGACTTGCCGCCGACAATCGAGTGGGTGAATCCGCCGGCAACAGTCGAAATACCGGCAAACTCGGCGGCGGAACTAACGTTGCGGGCGGAAGACCCGGATTTCGGTTTGCGGCGGGTGCAGGTATTTATTGAAACCGAAGGACGTAATCCGCGTGAAGAATCGTTGTTACAAGGACCAATCGCGCCGATACCCGCAACGCAATCAGGTATTTGGAGCGAAGAGTTCAAGTTCACGCCCAAAAAGTACCAGTTAAACGTGGGGCAAAAGGGAACGATTCGGGCGGTAGCAACAGATTCAAAGTGGGAAAAACCAAATGCAAGTGAAACAATGCGTCTGCCGTTCGTAATAACAGAACCGCAGGAACAAAATAATAACAACCAACAAGAGCAGCAAGAACAACAAAATCAGCAAGATAAAAACCAGCCGGATGATAGCGAAGATAAACAAAACGAAGACAAACAAAATAAAAATCCGCAAAATGATAATCAGGAAAAAGAAGGGCAGAATCAAAACGGGCAAGACACAACAGCCCCAAACAAGAGTGATGAAAACAAGGACGAAAAAAATAAAAACGAAGAGAACAAGGACGAACAGAACGAGGAAGAAAATCCGCAACAAGACGGCAAATCCGACAAAAATGATGAACAGGAAACCAAAAAAACAGACGGCGGCGATGGAAGCAAGAACGAAGAAAATAAAACAGAACAAGAGAAAAACGAAGGGCAGCAAGATGACGGTCAACAACAAGAGGGAAACTCTGCCAAAGCCGGCAAAAACGATGCAAACGATGACAATAGTCAGGAACAACAGGGCGGTGGTGACGAGAAAAACGACGGCGAGCAAAATAAACAAAATGACGGTGATAATTCCGGTCATGATTCTAAAAATGGAGGCGAAAACGCCGCCCCGAACGGTAGTGAAGGGACAGATAAAGCAGACGGTGCGCAAAATGAAAAAGGGCAACAGGAAAATGGTCAGGAAAAGACTGCCCAGAGCGGCAATGAAGGTGGTGGTAACGAAGGAGTCGGAGAAAAACAAAACGAATCCCAGCAACAAAACGGTGAAGCCGCTCAAAACAAAAACGGTACACCAAGTAGTGACCCCAAACCAAGTGACAAACCAATTGATCCCGAAACGCAACCCGGCGATTTCGTTGACAAGATGCTTGAACGAATTAAAAAAGATAATTGGAAACCGAGTGACAAAACCGAGAACGGCGACAATAACGAGAGCGGTGGTAAGGGTGGTGACAAAAAGAATCCAGACAAAGAGGATAAAACATCCGAAAGCACGCCGAACGAAAGTGAAAAAACAAACGAATCTAAACCAGATACAAACAAATCGGATGAAGCCGACAACGAACATCCGAACGGCAATAAATCCGAAAACCAAACGCCGGATAATGACCCCGCAAAGTCAGGAACATCGAATGACAAAGGCGAACGCACGGAACAAAAAACGTCTGATGCGGACAACAACACACCAAAAGAAAAATCAAATGACACAGATCCAAACAAAGAACATCAACACAAACCAGAAACGGACAAACCAAAAACTAACCGTCCCCCGTGCGACTGTAATAATCCAGACGGCTGTGAAAAATGCAACGGTGGTGAAGGACAAAAGCAAGGTGAAGGACAAAAGCAAGGTGAAGGACAAAAACAAGGTGAAGGACAAAAACAAGGTGAAGGACAAAAGCAAGGTGAAGGACAAAAACAAGGTGAAGGACAAAAACAAGGTGAAGGACAAGAACAAGGTGAAGGACAAAAACAAGGTGAAGGTCAAAAACAAGGTGAAAAACAAAACGACAATACCGGCGGTGAAACAAACAACGGCGGCACAGGAGAAGGTACGCAACAAACTCAGTTACAGGACACAAAATCAGAAGACGCGAACCTTGAATTTACAAATAAATCAACACGTCTGGTTTTGGAATACTTAGAAGACCAACTAGCTAAAAAAGAACCAGACCCCGAAGTCCTAAAAGATTTCGGAATGGACAAAAACAAACTGCGTCAGTTTGTAGAGAAGTGGAAAAAGATGGCAGCAGAAACAAAATCGGAACAGCCGAACGAAAACAAAGAAAGCGAAGAGTGGAAGAACCTGCTAAAAAGTATAAACATAACTCCGCCAAAAACCAAAGCCGCAACCGGCAACCCTCGCACAACAAACAAAGACCAAAACAAAGCCGGTGAAACTCAAAAAACTACCCCGCCTCCAATATGGAAACAACGTTTCGATAACTATACGGAAACCCTAACCAAAGAGAAAAAGTAAGTTTCGCAACAACACCCCGACGTGATATACTTGTCACGATTGAAAATCGCCCTACGATATAACAGGTGGTAACGTAGTCGGTACTCCGTCGGAGTTACGCAGTGTTGGCTTTACACAACGTAACTCTGTCGCCAGCAAGATTTAACTATTCGATTACGTTACCGCCTGTTATACATGGTCAAATTTCAACCGTGTTCGATACATACCGAACACTCTATCGGTATTCCGCAACGTCTATCTTCCAATCCGTCGCTGCGGTGATTTCTTTTGATAGCGGGGAGGTTGATTGTTCCGTCAGTTTTGTTGGAATAATCAACGGCAATTTTGCACTCTTGGCATTCTTCTCCGCACTGTATTTCATTTGCTCCGCCATCGGCATTGCTGCCAATTCTTCCGTCGTTTTCCAATCGTCAACTACCGGTAACTTCGCCAAAGTCACTACCGCGTTGCCGAGCGGAACGCCCTTTTGAGTGTAACTGCCTTGCGAGGTTTGCATCTCCGCGCGACCGTTTGCGTCGGTGACCGCGACACATGAATAATTGCTTGTACCGGCGTTGTGCAACATTACAAAAACGCCTTCAAGCGGCTTGCCGTCGTCCGTTACCGTTATGCCGCACGGAACCGTTTTGGGAAAACCAGTCGGGACTTTTGAACCGCAACCGGTACAAAAAATACATAAAGACAAAATGATAATAAATTGTTTCATTGTAATAATGGGTTGTAAATTGTGAATTGTTAAACGTTCCTGCGAATCATTACCCCGTAGGGGTAAAATCTTGATAACCCCGTGCGCTAGCACGGGGTAACACCATCCGCTAAATCCAACCCCGCAAGGGGTTGAACAAAGTGTTATAATCAGCGGTGGTTCTTGTTGAACCCCTTGCGGGGTTCGGTCTTCTTGTAATCTACCCCGTGCTAACGCACGGGGTTATCCATATTTAGCCCCTACGGGGCAGGGATGTAAAAACGTCACATATAAACTTTTTCCTACGGTGACGAAACACTTTCGCCGCCGCTTTTCGTTCCCATCGCGCCCCAAACGCCGAAGTCGCTGACACCGGTCTTTTTCGGTCGCGCCGCAGTCGCCGCGACACCGCTTGTCAGGCAGTTTATTGATTCACTAATAAAACGTACGCTGCCGTCAACGAATGCACCATTAACCCCGCCGCTGTGATTACTCGAAGGAGAGACTATCGCCGGAAGGGCAACGTTGGTGGTTCCGCAAGACGGTGAGTTTGGCGGATTGATGGTGTTAAAGTGAGTACTTGCCACCCAGCCACATATCCACGGTTGTCCCATTTTACGCGAACTATAAAACGAAGTACCGGTATAGGTTGCACCAGAACGCAGTGCCAAACACAAATCGGCACGAGCAAGATTAAAATGACCATCATCGGCAATACCGCCTGACGTAGGAATTGCTGTTGTATTGACTACCATTCCTTGTTTGACAATGTTTGACCCAGTCACTTCACTGATAAGATGTTCGCTGAAAATAATCGTGTTGGACGTTCCGTCTGATACTGATGACATTCCGGTATAACCACGATAGGTCAATGCTCCGCGGCTTTGTTCGTAACTGGAAGTTATCCAATTATAACTGTAATCCGCGTCGCAGTTAAGATAATTCGTTGCCTGTGGTTGACCGCTCTGAATTGTTTTTCCGCCGCCGTCAGATGGGCAACCGAAAGAACTAATTTTTTGCGGTGAAATATTTGTCACTGCGGCACTACCGTCAAAAGCTACATTTGTCTTAACAATTTCTGCTCCTCGTTCAAAAAGGGCATTTTGCTCTATGTATGGCAAAATCTGCCACGCATAAGACCAACCGTTGTTGTTTTTATTACCGGCAGGAATGAAAGTACAGGAAGTTGGTAATGAATCCACAGCAGTATCGTGGTAGTTTTGACACGCCAACGCAAGTTGTTTGAGTTGGTTAGTACACTGCATTCTACGCGCCGCCTCACGGGCGGCTTGCACAGCGGGCAAGAGCAAAGCGATTAGAACGCCAATAATGGCGATAACAACAAGAAGTTCAACCAGAGTAAAAGCCGGGCGAGAACGGCGAACACG
>JAITST010000494.1 GCA_031287585.1 Planctomycetaceae bacterium
TGACGATAGTTTTTTGTATCCTATCCTACCCTTACTTACCAGTGAAAAAAACGACTTTGCAATCGGCGTGGATAAATCGCAACAATATCTAAATTCGTTCAGACGTTTTAGTCGATGACGGTGATATATTATGCCCCTTATTGTTAAAAAGTTCACGATGTCGGCGGATTATAATACACAACCAAACAATGTTATTACATAATGACGCAAGATAATCTTAACACGTGTCAAAATAGGGGGGGGGGGCAAGATGGATAGATTTTATTATTTGTCCTATATGCCATTCAGACAAGACCAGAGAACTGTTTGAACTAGAAGATGACAGATACGGTTATCCCGAATCGTTCCCGCTTTTCCGTTGTGATTCTTGCCGACATATTTTCCTTAACGGAAATTTTACCCCAGAGATAATCAGTAATCTCTACTCTAATTATTACCCTCGCGGTGTTTTTGATGTTGCGTCTTTCGAGAAATATCGTGACCCCGAAGGATTCCTCGGTTGGCTTGATGGACGGCGCGCTCATAGTTATACGTGGGTTCCGAATGGTGTTCGTGTACTTGATATTGGCTGTGGACGTTGCGAATCACTTGAGTATTATCAACGGCACAACTGCGAGGCATACGGCGTTGAAACAGACCGAAATGTATCAAAAATTGCTGAACACTTTGGCTTCAATGTCAAAATTGGTCTGTTCGCTCCAGAAAACTACGAACGTGAATTTTTTGACTACGTAACTCTCGATACGGTTTTGGAACACGTAATACAGCCCCACGATTTATTTCGCGGAGTACACCAGATTCTCAAGCCGGGCGGTAAGATGATTTTTAATTATCCGTCTGAAAAAAGTATCGGACGTTTTTGTTTCGGGAAAAGATGGTTGCACTGGCATTCCCCTTACCACATACATTTTTTCTCCAAGAAATCTATCACGAAATTGGCCAGTGATAATGGTTTCGGGATTCAGATGAACAAGTCAATCACTGATTCGATTTGGTTGTTATGGCAATGGGCGCACCTTTTCATACACGGACGAAAAGGAGTTGCATCCACACTTTGGAAAAGTGATGGTTACTTTGATTCTTCCACAAACAAACGTTGGGATATACGTTTGTACCTATTGTTAAAATTAATGCGACCGCACGCATTCCTAACGAGATTTGCCGACCTTTGCGGACTCGGCGATAACCAGCTTTGTATTTTTGTTAAAAAATGATTCCTGAAATTAGCGTTATCACGGCTACCTACGAAGCGGATGTCGATGCAATTCAAGCAACGATAGATTCCGTTGCGTCGCAAAATAGGGGCTTTGCTATTGAACACTTGATAATTGACGGCGGGTCAAAAACGTTCGATATTAAAGATATTGTTGAGCATAACGAACACTACGGTACAATTACGTACTGGGTTTCTGAACCTGATAACAATGTTTATGAAGCATTCAACAAAGGTATAAAAGCAGCAAGCGGCAAGTGGATTGTATTTCTTGGAGCAGGGGATAGTTTTGCAAGTAACGACACATTGAAACGAGTGTTCCCAATTCTAAACGAAACGCCTGATGATATTCGGGTTGTTTACGGACAAGCATTGAGTGAACCGAACATTTTAATTAATCAGAACGAAGATTGGAGTGTTTATAAAACCAAAGTGCGCCGCGATGGATTCTTCTTTGCACATCAAGCGGTATTTCACCGTTCGACATTATTTGAAGAGTACGGCGGTTTTGACGAATCGTTTCGTATTTTGGGTGACAACGAATTATTACGGCGTGAACTAATGACACGGGAAGCAGTAAGCGTTAATTTTCCGATTGCAATTCAACCTTTTGGCGGATTGAGTTCATGCCCCAAAATGTTACCGTGTTTTTTGTCAGAAGCAACTCGTATTTACCGCCGATACCCACTCGAAGCGGGCTTTCATCATCGTATTTATGTTGGGACAAAACAATTGATTGAGTTTTTTGAAACAAGATTTTCGTCGCGATTTATAAGGTTTCTATCGTGGTTTTATTTACGTCCGTTTATTGTGATTTGGTCGCCAGTGCAGGCATTGAAAGAATTTGTTAGGAAACGTGATTGAGTTTTCATACGGAGTTAATTCTGCTACCTAACAAATTTATTTTTTACTACACACTTTGGACAGCAAGACCAGAAAGTTTATTATGAATCAACATACTATCAAAGATGCGGGAACAGACGAAACGATTTGTTGCCCCATTTGTAAATCTGAAAAGCCCCGTTTTCTTTTCGAGAATGAAGATTTCATATTTGGATATCCTGAATCGTTTCCGCTCTACCGTTGCGGTGATTGTGGACATATTTTTTTAGTCGGTTTTACACCGGAAATGCTGGATGATTTATACACAAATTACTATCCGCGTTCTACGTTTGATATTGAGAATTACAAACCTTATTCTGAACATAAAGGTTTTATGGCTTGGCTAGATGGTGATAATGCCTACTGTCATTGTTATGTTCCCCCAAATGTTCGCGTGCTTGATATTGGATGCGGTTCTTGTGAAACTCTTGGTTTT
>JAITST010000524.1 GCA_031287585.1 Planctomycetaceae bacterium
GCGTGTCCATCTGATTACCTCCATGAATAAAAAAAAGTATCATACGAAATGTTATACGTGCGAAAAACGAAAATGTTCGAGATTATTGGGATTTTTTTACTTTGCAATTGACGTGGGTGGTGGAGGGGGCGTGCAAGAATTTGGTTGGGAGGAGATTGAAGCAGACAGGGGCATGTTGGCGATGGGAGCGGGCGGAGAAGATGATGGTACTGTGCGCCGCCTCATAGATCGCGCCCATTCCGCCGCGACCAAGCACACGTCCGATTTTGAATGGTCCTAATTGTTCAATTTCCATTCGATTTACCTAATGACCCTTTCAGTCTGACTGCAAGTTAAAAGGGAACTTTTTTCACCCGCCTATTTTGATTGAAACAAAGGTTAAAACAATTGTGTGAATACGATCTATCCGCATATTTCTGATTCTAGTATTTCTAATTCTATCAGAAAATCTTCGGCATCAGCGTTTCCCTGTTCTGCCGTCTTTGTGTTACCACCAACGCACTTCAGCCTTCGGATCACGTTCCACATAAACAAAGCCATACTTTTTTGCAACACGAAAAAGTTTTTCTTCAATTTTTTCTGCCTTTTCCCCTGCTTCGCTCATATCTCTTTCCGCTGAAATTATATTCTCCTGCGCCGCATCCCCCGCTACCTCCTTCGCCATCCACGCCGCGTTTATCCGATCTCGGCAATCAAGGTAAACAATGTGAGCGGAACGAAATTCATCAAATACTTCGCGAAAATCTTCTGGACAGGATTGAACATTGATTTTTTTTATAGCATCTTTGTAAGCATCTTTGATGTCAAGACTCTTTACATCATTCTTTGCAGCCATCCATTCTTTCATCGCTTTTCTGACAGCTGCTTGCTCTGGAGTTTGGCTTTGCCCGCAACCGATTACGGTTAGTACAGCACAAGCGGCGAAGAGGATCACGGTCAAGGTCAGGCGGGAGTGATAGGTTACTTTTGTCATGAAAATAAAAAGGGTTAGTGGTAAAACCTGGGCGGCATTGTAGCAAAAAAAATGAAAAAATCCGGTTGGCGCGCCAACCGGAACAGTTGAGAAGTTTCCTTCAAACTTGCAATCGGACTGTGATGACCCCTTCTTTACACGCGGAAAAAATTGTATCATACTATCCGGCGAAATGCCAGACAGAATGGATAAACAACCGCGAACAAAACTCAAACTGACCGGCGACGGTCTCAGTGAAAAATGCTCAAAAATATTGACTTGCACGAAAATCTCCTTCAAGATGCCGTTCACGGTTATATTCCGTTTTCGGCAGCGGCGGACGAAAATGAAATTGCCGAACGGGATTTGATTGATCATCCTTGGGTACAGCGTCTCCGGCAGATTCATCAGTTGCAAACCGCTTGGCTTGTTTTTCCGACTGCCGAACACACTCGTTTTCAACATTCGGTTGGCGCGATGCACCTTGCAAGCCGAACGCTGGCTCAATTCTATCCGTCGCTTCAAGAGGTCTGCGAGAGCGAAGGCGAAACGCTGCCGAGCCGTTGTTATCTCGAATCGCTTGTCCGTCTTGCGGCTTTGCTTCACGATGTCGGACACGGACCGTTCGGACATTTTTTCGACGCTCAATATCTTTCGCAATATCATTTGAATCACGAAAAAATTGGAGCGTACATTATCCGCAATATTCTTGCGCCGCTTTTGAAACGGATTCGCCGTTCTCCGCTCGGCACGCTTGACAAAAACGAAACGCTTGATCCCGACCAAATCGCGTTCCTGATTGTGCGTCCATCGAAAGGCGATGTTGACGCTCCGCTTTGGCTCAAACTATTGCGTTCATTATTTTGCGGGCTTTACACGGTCGATAATATGGATTTCGTTCTTCGGGATGCTCAAATGTCCGGTTTCGGCACGAAAGTTTTTGACATCGAACGTTTGCTGCATTATTCGTTTTTCACGAAACACGGTTTAACAATACACCGCAAAGGTTTTTCGGCACTCATTCGTTTTTTGGCGGCACGAGCCGATTTGTTTCAAGCGGTCTATTTTCACCGCACGGTTCGGGCGATTGATTTGGAATTGAAGGAAATCTTTGAACGCTGCCGTGAGTTGATTTTTGTCGGCAATCCGCTTGACCATCTCGACGAGTATCTGCATTTTACGGAATGGTCGCTGCTTGTTGACACCGCCCGTTGGAAAGATTCGCCGGACGAGCGGAAGCGTTCACTCGCGCCGCTTTGGCAGGATTTTTTGAGACGGAACGTAACGCAGCATTTGGCGGCGGAGACGATGGTTGTTTTTTCGTCGGGGCTGAAAGAGCAGACGAGTATTTTTTCGGACGACGAGTCGATCCGTCGGGCGATTGTTCAGAAATTGCCCAGTGAGTTGAAGGCGATTGCGTTCACGGTGGATATTGCCCGTCATCTGCATCGACCGGATTCGCACAAAATGGTTGGGACGCAAAATTATTTGTACGAGCCGTCAACGGACACCGTTCGGAAACTCGAAGAGGAAGAATTGTATCAACATCTTCCGCAGAGTTTTCGTCTTTGCCGGATTTATACGCCGAACAGGGAACATATTCCGGTACTTGCCAAAGCGTTTGAGAGCATTATTCACGGCGAAACGCGGGACGACGAAACTAATATGTAACCGCTCTGGGCGAAGCGGCGAACGGGGAGAATGGCAATAAAACCATTCCGGTTGGCGCGCCAAACGAAACACCGTAATACGCAAACGAAAAACTTTGACGGCGATGCTGCTTTCGCTGTCCGTTCAAGTTCTTGCAATACACGCAAACCTCTACCCACGTCTGTCTCTCAATCCATTCTTCACCCACTTTTTTGCGTATCGTCAAACGATACCAATCCCAAAACTGCTTCGTCATCGCCGCATACTTTCGCATTCTCGTTGCCGCTTTGTTTTTCGTTCCCCTCTTGCCGCGAATCACCAGCGGCATTAGAAACGGTTGACGCACTTTCTTCAAATACGAAATCACTCCGACACTGTAAAAACCGCGGTCTAATAGCAGTAACTTGATTTTCAATCCCATCGAACGGCATAGTT
>JAITST010000110.1 GCA_031287585.1 Planctomycetaceae bacterium
CGTGTTTGCTCTGTGATTCGCCCGTTACTTTCTACTCCGCTAAGAAGCCGTGAACCTTTTGTATCTGCCGTCCACATTATCAAGGCATCTGGAAACGCTGAGTAAACATCAAAGTATAACGAATCACCGTTTTCCTTTTCCAGACATTCAATCCACACATAAAGAATCGTTTCCGATAAGTCATCCTCATTTTCAACTGCCACCGACGGAGCGGAACCAGCCAACGCCGCCGGATTCATTGCTGCATCAAAAGAAGCCGGACGTTGTCATTTGTCTAATGTGCCGTTTTGGTCATCGTCATCCATGTTGACCCGGACTACTTTTCCCGGCGCAGCGGCATTGTTTTTCACTGCCGGTAAACGATCCGCCGCGTTAATCGCGTCATCGTTATTACTGTCAACCGTAATTTGACAAACCGCCCCGTCTTTGATTTCGATTTCGCCACTTAAAGTTTCACCGATTGGATTCACTCCCACATCTAAACCGTTCCATATCGCCTGTTTTAACTCGTATATAAATGTTTCGCCGTTGTCCGCGTTTGGTGTTGTTTCGCTATTCGTGTCAAACAATACCGCTTCATCAAGCCAATCGAACGCGGCAACTACACGTATTGTCACCATTGTCTCGTCAACCGGAATGTAAACTTGGTGACGGTAACGAATCAACGGAGAGTCATCCGTTATTATAGTCTGTAGATATGTTACCGAAACCCAATTGCCGTTTGCGTCTTGGTATTGTAACGAATAATCGGTACCGAACATCGCTGAATTGACCGGGTCATCCGAGTCATATATCGTATCAAACTTGACTGCGACACCGTAAGTTTTATCAATATCATTTATCCGTTTGACATCGAAGTACGCGTAATCCTGCGCGACATCAGACAAGCGTTCGGTCGCGGTATCGTCAACCATTTCAGTTGTCACCGTCCAATGGTCGTCGTCGTGAATTGTGATTGTTCCGACCGAATCAACAAAATCGTAAAGATGCGGATGGTGGTCGAATAACGGAGGCAAACCGGTACAACCTTGTGTGTAATCACAACCGGTTAGCAAAAATGCCTCCAATGGTGAAATCATTGTCAATGTCACCGTTTCGTATTTGTTTTCGTCGTCACCTTCGATTTTGCCGTCGTTTATGGTGTACAATCGCAAACGAGTCGCGGGCTGGTTGCCTTCAATCGTCACGGTGTAAAACGGATATTCCTGAAAGCAAAACGTGTCTGTCCACGTTGTTATACCATTGCTGTACGAGAGTTCCTGATAGATTTTGTAATCGACATTGTCGGTGGCGGTACCGGATAGAACGAAGAAGAGTTCGACGGGCGGTGCAATTGCGGAATCAGTTTCGCCGATACGTGTAATTGTCCATTCTCCATAAGACGCACCAACAACATTATTACCGTAGGAGTCACGATACTCCAACACCTCGTCCGATGTTGCCACAACAGAAATTTCCCAACGATCATTATCTCTGATGGTGACACCAGCACTACCACAACCGGACACAATTGAGTAAGTTGGACACGACGGTTGGTTATCAAAATCACCGCCGCATGCGGTACAGCCGGAGTTTTCAACATAATTTGGGTCTGGCAGGATGCGAACTCCCGCGCGTTCATAATTTTCAACGTAGTCCTCATCCAATACGCTGATAGTAATCGTTGCTGTACTAGAACCATCTTGGAACGTCACGCTAAATTCGTTGTTCTCTGTGCCGTCGTTGTTTAAGAATAAATAATCGTAACCGTACCTTGCGTCGTAAAGCGATGACAAGTTATCAAGGTAGTCAAAATTAACGGTCAGGTCGCCTACGGTACCATTACGATGAAACGTAATAACAGCACTTTCACCTTCACCAACGGTGCAGTTGGTATCTACCGAAACCGAAACGTTGTAATGCGGATAACTATATCCGCAACTATTGTCGCACCCGCATCCGCAACCATCATCGTACCCACAACCGTAATAACAACCACAGCCATCGCCGCAGCCACAGCCGTCACCGCATCCGCAACCGCAGCCGTCATCGCAACCATACGACGAAGATTGATAGTAACCAGAATTACCCAACTCTTCAAAATCAAACCCAAGTGGACTCACAGACAAAAGTTGCCGTTCTTCCAACGCCTCGAACGAACAACGCCGTGAACGAGTTAGCGATTTAAGTACCATTTTGCCAGTAACATCACCAACAAAAAAATTCCAAACCGTGTTCAAAACGCACAACAAATTTTGATAAAGTTTAGACAAAATCATTTTTTCCTCACAATACTGTTAAAGGGAAGGGAAACCGCGAAACTGTTCAACATTATAGCGTCGCGTTTTGATTTGTAAATAGTGGGAAAGAAAAATTTGTATCTCACAAAAAATAACCCAATGACTAGTATTTTTTGATTCACCATTTCTTTACAAACTCTATCGCCTTGTTACAGGACTGCAACGAAGAAGTCCGCAAGGTCTTTCAAGAAGCCGAAGGTGATACGGAATTTACGGTTGATGGAGTGTTCATTAACATCCGTAACACTGATGGCACACACTACTGGGCAATAGTATCTACACAAGTATTTGGGTATTGCAAAGCCATTTTTTACAGGGAAATGGTGACAGATAATTTTTTGCCTGTTTTTCTCATATATTCCATTTTACCAATATGTGCAATAGCCCTATTCGGAAACTGGCGTTAAATCCACAAAAAATGCCGAAAAAATCCGCGTTTTTGCTTGACTAAAGCACCCATTTCATCTATTTTCTTGTTTCCGAATAGGTCTAATACCAAAATATTTGTGTAGATACTATTGTCTTCAGACCGGAGGATTTTACCATCAAAAGTAATCCGTTGTTGTCGGTATAAAAAAGGCGTTACACCGTCTATCCAAGGCGAGACAAATGTACTGTTAGCACGAAAATGTCCTTGTTTATCCAAATAAACGTGTGAATGACCTAAGTCTTTTTCTTTTTTTCAGCGAGCGCCTTTCAACATTACATTTCCACTCAAACGAACGAACTTTTGCCTCTTTTATCTTGATGGTAGATATCGCTTTTTTAACATCAATATCTTCGCCAAAGAGTAATGAACCAATTTGAATGCAAGTAAAAAACAACACAACTCCCGTGTATGAAAAAAATACTCTCATTTTCAATCACTCTTTCTTCAAAAATACTGATGCGATTTGGATAAATAATCTTATTCTCACAAGTATTTGAATAGATACTTGTGAGAATACTTTTGTCGTCGGACAATCTTATACACTATTCCATCAATTCCCGACCGCATCCAAAATGTCGTTACAAACGCCGTCAAGAATTTTTTCGTTGACAGGACTTAACGGTAAATGACCGCGATTCGGTTCTTTCAATATCTTTAGGTTTTTGAGTGGCGTAAGTTTCTCGTGATACTCATTGAACCACGTGTCCTGTTCACCGCAATATGCAATCACAGGGATTTTGACCGCTTCAAGATTTTCGAGTACCGATTTTTCGAGTAGGAACGAACGACGCAACAACGGATTTTCCACATAGACACAACTCACTTTATCGGGATTTGCGATTGCCCAGCCGAACGCTTCCGACGCGCCGCCGCCCGAACCTTGCAGCACCGGTTTTGCGGAAAAACCGCGTTCAGTCAGGTACTTGTAAACCGTGTTCCAATGCGGAAGCCGCGCGCCGTCTGCGTTGTACGGAATCGGACCCGTTACAATATGAAAACCTTTCGATAACAGTACATTGTCCACTGCTTCGTCACGTTCAAGATACGACGGTCTGAAAACCCACGGTGTTCCGGTTGCCGCCTCGTTTGGTACAACAACCTGAATCGAACCTTCAACATCACGGAGCGAAAACTCGTAACGGTTATACACTGGCGCAAATCCCGGTCCGCGGCAGGTCATATAGTTACGCTCGTCGGGAAATTCTTTGTACAAACTTTCTGACGGATAAAATGATGTTTTGGTGAAACGCTCCGGCACGAAATCCGGTTTCGGCGGCTTCTTTTCAAACACACTTTTCTCAATAAAATCGGCGGCAAACTTTGGATTCCTCAAACTATGCGGATGATGACCAGCACCGTCTTTCACAACTACCGTGATTCGTCCGCCGTACTGATGATACAAATTTTCGATTACACCGGAAATCTTTCCGAGCAACGGGTCGAGACTTCCGTTGATATGCAGCAGCGGCACATCGTTCGCGGCAAGTTTACCGAGATTCGGAAATACTTCGGGATTCGTGCCGGGATTGTCCGCGTAAATGCACGACACTTTGTCGGGATGACGCACCGACCACGTGTAAGAAAATTCACCGCCGCGGCTCATACCGATAAACGCCGGTTTAGACGAAAAACTGTGCTTCTCGACAAGGAACGTATGCCACGCTTCCCACGCCGCGTCGGGGCTGCCGGTAATGTGAGCGATTGCAAAACCGCGTTTGAGCAGTTCGATTTCTGTTTGCGGTTCGTGATCCCAGTAACACCCGCGCCAAGACCAAGGATTACCGTCGGCAAATTTTTTCGGTATTACGACAACACAACGCCGTTGTCCCTGCGGCGCGCCGCTGATACCGTTTCCTTCACGGTCAGAGACCTTGAACGGCGTAATGTTTTTTGTCGCATCGTCAATAACGAAGTCGTAACGGTCAAACCCGTGCCACTGATATTTGTCGCCCTCAAAAGTATTCGCGGCATCGTCTGCAATCGCAAAAAAACAATACGCCGCCCAGCAAAAACCGGCAACAACAAACAAGAGTAAACGTTTCATAGTAACAACACTTTCTAAAAATTTTCCTGACATCAGTAAAGTGGACAAACATTTCAAGGGTAATCCCATGAAACCCCAATCGATGATAACGGATTCAATATAGGTTGTCCACCCCGTCTGTTGAAAATAGATGAGCGAGTGAACGGGTGTACAACTAAATACCCCTTGTTCCACTCGTAATATATGTTAAACTAATATCTGTTGTGTTTCGCGTTTTTCCATGAGCAAAACCTCCAGTTACGTTATTACTATATTACTATTAGTTGGAGGGAATCTTCGCACTTCCTATTTACACTATGCCTTTACTCGTACTTATCGGATTCTTCCTTGTCGGGTTCGCGTCTTGTGGTGCGCAGTCTCTCTCGTCGTTTTCACGCAGCATTCTGACTGACCTTTGCGAGCGTAGTCAGAAGACGGCATTGTTGCGTCAGATACTTAAAAACTACGAGTTCGCCGCGACTGCTGCGGCGGTGTTGCGTATTATTCTTGTGCAAGTGTTGACGGTGACATTGTTCTTTTGGATTTTCCCGATGTTCAATACGACCGATGCTGTCAATCTTATGGCGACGAATACGGACAAACTTTGGTTTGAATGGACGTTGCTTGTTGTGACCGCTAGTGTGGTCACGATGGCTGGTGTCATCTGGTTGCCGTATCCGATTGCGAAATTATGGGGAACACATTTTGTTTTTTATACGTGGTTCATTTGGCGGGCTGTCAGTGTAGTTCTATATCCGCTTGTGATTTTTTACATTTTCTTCGACGCGGTGTTTTGCCGGTTGTCAGGTGTTATGGACGATTCAAACGACGAAGAGGCGTTTGAAGATGAGATACGGACGATTGTCACCGAAGGACACCGCGAGGGCTTGCTCGAAGAAGACGCGCGTGAGATGATTGAAGGCGTTATTGAGATGGGCGACCGCAGCGTGTCCGAGATTATGACTCCGCGTACCGATATGACGTGCATTCCGAAAACGTTGACGTGGGAAGAAATGCTGTTGATGTTGCCGCAGATTCCGCACTCGCGGATTCCGGTTTACGATACGAATCGTGACGACATTGTTGGTGTGCTAAACACGAAGGATTTGATTCCCGAACTTGCTCGCGAGAACCCGAAAGACCGGCGGCAGTGGACTGAATTATTACACGACCCGTTTTTTGTTCCGGAGACAAAACCGATAGTTGTTCTGATGCGGGAGTTCCGGCGGAATCCGCAACGCGCGAACGGCAACGTTAGTGACGGGAATATTATTCCGGCGAGTAACAAGCCTCACTCTCACTTGGCGGTAGTGTTGGATGAGTACGGCGGCGTGTCGGGTTTGGTAACGCTCGAAGATATTTTGGAGGAGATTGTCGGCGACATCACGGACGAGTACGATCCGATAGTTGACGAGGCGGAGGTAAACGAAGTCAGTCCTGACGTATATGAGGTGCTGGGACGTGTTCACATTGACGACCTGAACGAGCAACTAGGTTTAAGTTTACCGGAAGACGAAGACTACGACACAATCGCCGGTCTGATATTCTCCGAACTGGGTCACATCCCGCATACCGGAGAAACATTGGCTTTTGGCAACGAACAAACAATAAATTTCACGGTACTACAAGTAACGAAACGAAGGATAGAGAAGGTAAGAATTGAACGGAATGCACAGCGTTAATTGTTTGTAAACGCGAGTATCCCCGTTTCTACTAACACATTTTGACTAACCGCTACAATCGTCACCCGATTTTGAAAAAATTATGAATAAAACCTAAAACGTACCTTTCCACGTAGTTTGTTATGAACATTTCGTATAGACTGTTAAGCGTGG
>JAITST010000173.1 GCA_031287585.1 Planctomycetaceae bacterium
AACTATCGTTTCTTAACACGGAAGTTGTATATTTTCATAATAATTGCAATTAAAATTAACAAGACCCCACCAACAATGCAAACACTCCGCACAATAACACCATCCATAACAGAAATGTCCACATGAGTGTTGAGAGGATCCACAACTATCAGATTCTTTCCATCGGATAGAATCGTATGATACTGAAGATTCAGCGAATCATTTTTACGGTTACTTCCCATAATACGTGATTTAACGAGATATTTAGGCGGAGACCAAAACAACTCATTCTCGGTTATTGCTTCTGATTTCAAATTCAACAACTCTGAAACAAGTTCCGTAAATGCCTTTTCTGGGACTGAAAAATCAACTTTCGAAACGATATTATCTATTTGTTCGTTGGTAAGCGGTCTTGTCCTTCCTTTCATAGATCCCTGGGCTTTCCGAAACATGATATGTGCGGTAACAATTTCTTTTTGCTGAACATTCCAAATTTTTTCAAGACGATTCGCAACTTTTGCGGCTTCTGAATCAGCCGCAGAACACGTAACAACACCACAAGTAAATGCCACTAGCGAAAAAAAAGTGGCACAACACAATCGTTCAATATTTCTTAACATAACTCACCCGTATCGTTTTTTTGTTTAACTTGCACAAGACCTTTCGAACCCAACAATCAGCCAAGTAAAGGGGACGATTATAACACACTTTTTCATACTCGAAAGTGGGACGTACCAACTAAATCCTCTCAAAAGCAAAAATGTTGGAATATATCTATATATATAATTTCCAACTGTACTTTCTCAAAAATCACAATACGATGCCACCAACTTACAACGACTTTGCAAAGTCATTTTTCACAGGTAGATAAGGATAGGTAAGGGTAGTTTTTTGTATTCTATCCTTATCTATCCTTGACTACCTGTGAAAAAAAACTTGTTTTTACAAAAAAACACATCAGTAGCAAGGCGTTCACCCAAACATAACCTCATTACCTCATTGTTGCTCGCTCTAATTCTAAATAAGTAATGAGGTTATGTTTACGGGCATACATTTGCTACTGACGTGTCTCTTGTAAAAATAAGTTTTTTTTGTTTCATTAAAACCCTAATCGGCAAGTTGTATGCTTTTCATTTTTCCAAATAATGTTTGCTCGCGACAACTTCATGATACCGTGTTTTACGCATATTTACCACCGTGAATTTTTGGAAGGTACAGATTTTTACACACCCTAATTTGTCCGCAAATTCCGGCTACTTGCGTCTTGTATTGGTAAAGTGGTAAAATGGTGCAGTTTGGTTTTCGTTTGAGTTTGAAAATCGTCGAACGTAAACCAAAAAATGTTTTCGTATGGCGAAATATGTTTTTCACTATACATTTCACTATTAACCACCCTTTTTAAGGAGACTTTACCCAATGAAACGTCGTGACTTTATTACTGCTGCTGCCGCCGCCGGTGTTACCGCTGCGGTTGTTACTGATGTTGACGCACGCCCGTTTGCTAATCAGAACGCCAAGCCCGCTCGTCAGTTTCTCGAACTGCGGACTTATCACGTCAAGAATGATGACAACAAAAAAATCCTCACCGACACGATTGACAACGCACTGATTCCGGCGTTGAAACGTAATGGTATCGGTACCGTCGGTGCGTTCACGTGGTACAACGAAATTGACGGCAACGACAAGGCGTTTGAAAACGTTGTGTTTGTTTTGATACAACACCCAACAACAAACTCATTCCTTGACCTATCGCAACGTTTGCTCGCCGACAAAACGTTTGTCAAAGCCGCTGCACCGGTACTCGATGTGCCGCTTGCGAAGTCGGTTTACGAAACGTATGAAAGTTCGCTGCTCCATACGTTCAGGGATATTCCGTCCATCGAAAAGCCAGTCAAGTCGGACTCGCGGTTCTACCAAATGCGTTGTTACAAAAGTTTCAACCTCGACCGTAATGCGAGGAAAATTCAAATGTTCGGAGCGGGCGGCGAACTAAAGATATTCAACAAGTATGGTCTGCGGCAGGTTTTCTTTGGTGAAACGGTTTTCGGTCAACGGATGCCGAACCTGACGTATATGCTTGGTTTTGAAACGCAAGACGCACAGAAAGAAGCGTGGAAAAAATTCGGCAGCAGCCCCGAGTGGAACGAACTGAGAGTCAAGCCGGAATACAAGGAGACCGCGACATCAATTGTCAATCTCTTCCTCAAACCAACCAAAGGGTCAACGCTATAATGAATCGGTTACGACTTGCCGTATTGATTTCGGGAACGGGACGCTCGCTCAAAAACTTCATCGAGCATATTGACGACGGGCGGCTCGACGCTGAAATTCCGATAGTAGTTTCCAATTCGCAAGACGCGAAGGGGTTGCAATACGCGGAGATGCACTCAATACCGATTCGGATAATTCGCGCGGAGGACTACAAGTCAACTGCCGACTTCAGTAACGCGATGTTCGACTGTTGCCGGTTGTCGAAGGTTGACTTGGTTGTACTTGCGGGGTTTGTGAAATTGTTGTCAATACCGAACGATTTTGTTGGTAAGGTTGTCAACATACACCCGTCGCTAATACCGTCGTTCTGCGGCAAAGGATACTACGGCAACCGTGTCCATTCGGCGGTAATAACGTATGGAGCAAAAATTTCCGGTTGCACAGTACACTTCGTTGATAACGAATACGACAACGGTCCCATCATCTTACAAAAAACTGTACCAGTAAAAGAAGACGACACAGCGGAAACGTTGGCAAGTCGTGTCTTTGAAATGGAGTGTATCGCCTACCCCGAAGCAATAAACCTAATTGCAAAAAGGAAGACGCAGATTGTAGGACGCAGGGTGAAGATTAGCCCGTAAAATTCCGCCGTCAGTTAAAATTGACGGCAATGAACGTGTACCGAACACGATTGAAATTTGTAGTGACGTTGTGTAACGTTCCTACATCATTGCCGCGTAGAGGCAAAAGTATTCTCACAAGCAGTATTTGAGTAAATACTGCTTGTGTTGTATCTTTGGGAAAAGTTGCGATTTCACAAATTGCTGTCACGTGCTGGCGAGCAAATGCTTTGTAGCGGAAATTTTTGAACCGCTTTACACACCCAAAATAATCTAATACAATCGTGCTGTTCTATCGGACAATAAACTTTACC
>JAITST010000207.1 GCA_031287585.1 Planctomycetaceae bacterium
TGAGAACGCCGCCGATACCGGTACGAGCCATCGCTTCAAGGTCGGCGGTAATGCCTTCGGCGGTGATGTTGCCATTGTTCCAGAACCAGAAAACCCATGGTCGGTTAGCTGCATCGGGACTTGCGAATTGTGTTTGCAAGTCCGCCGCGAAGTTGTCAGCGGTAAACGTTGCGAGTGATAGCACGAGCGCGGTGAGGATTGATAGTGTTTTCATTGTGTTAAATGGAATTTGGAGGGTGAAAAGTGATTTGTTAAAAAGACGTATTGTAACATACTGAAACAGCATGTGCAACACCGGACATTGGAAAAATCTGATGGTTAGACTGCCTTACTTAAAATACTCCGCGACATCAACCGCCAAGGTGTTTTCTGTCTCTTTTGCAGTGAAACGGATTGGTGAGTTTTGGTTTAGCGACACTGGCACTTTTCACGGATACGTGTCTATTTTTTTCTGCCATTCACGCCGTAATTGTTCTTTTTCAGCGTCTGACATCTTCATCAACTCAATTGTGGAAACCGGGTATTGGGAGGTCGTTAATAATAGTTCGTGAGATGAAGGACGTGCGCAACGAGCGTAACTCCGTCGTAGTACTGGCTACGTTTTATCACCGCCCCCAATACACCCGTATCAATATCCAAATCCTCCTTAACCTTGAAACTTTCGGGCGTTTGTTTGATACGTTGTAATCTATCTTGCGGATTTCATCTATGACCGACTTGCCGCCTTCTACGAACAACGCTATGGTATGCCTGATTTTTTCCGGTACATTTGTTATTAACGGTCTGCCGGATTCAAGTTTTTCATCCGCTTCGTTTAATAACTCTTTCATCATTTCCCTGAACTGCCCGTTGTTCCAATCGCCGTTGCGTTCGATTCCATATTGTTTCATTGACGCTTCCGGTATGTAACATCTTCCGATTTTTCGGTCACGGCTTATGTCTTGCCAGTGGTTGGCTAACTGTAAGCCAGTGCAAATCGAATCGCTCCAACGTAACTCTTCCGCGCTTGGCTCTCGTGTTTTCCAGATCGCCGCCGCTAAATATAGTACTATTCTGCCGACCGGATTCGCCGAGTATTCGCAGTAGTTGAGCAGTTCGTCCATCGTCGCGTATGACTGTTTTCGCTGGTCTTGACGAAACGCTTTTAACAAATCGGCAAACGGCTGTTTCGGTAACGGATACATTTTCAAAACATCGCACAACGCAACATAAACCGGATGCGTACTCCGTTCCGTACCATCACTCGCGTCGCCGAAACAACGTTCAAGTCCGTCTTCCCACCAGTCGAGCAATCTTGTTGCCCGCTCTGTGTCACCGGTCTCGTCGCCCAAATCGTCAGCCCAACGGCAGTACGAGTAAATCGCGTAAAATGGTTCACGCAGCAACTTCGGTAACAGGAAACTTGCAACAGAAAAATTCTCATAATGTCCGCAAGTCAACCAACGACAATACCGTTTCGCTGTCGCCAACGTAGGGCGAACACGACAACTAGCGGGACCGTAGAGAGAAAGTTGTGATTCAAAGATTGATTGCGGTGTTGATACTTTCATATTTATATCAATCCTGTTTGGCGAAAACGAGTAGTGAGGAGCGGTGAGTTATTTTAGTGCAAAACCAAATTCGTCCAGTGTTTTACAATCAAAAGCAAAACCAGCCATCGCGGGCGATAAAACAAACGTTTGCGATTTTGCTTACGGTTTGAAACCGAATAAAACCAACTATACTTTCAATCCATATACGCGATAAACTTCTCAACCAATCTCGCCGCGAGATATTCCGTTATCGCGTTACCGTTTCCAAACGGGCTTACCTCTACCACGTCGAAACCGACAACGTGTTTCGTCTTACAAACACGCCGAAGGATTCGCGTTACTTGCCGCCAGTCCAAGCCGCCCGGTTCTGGGGTGCCGGTAGCGGGTGCAAACGACGGGTCGAACGCATCAATGTCAACCGTTATATATACGTTGTTCGTCAGCCGCTTATCAATTAGGTCGCACGCGGCAACGAAGTTGCCTTCTAGATACTCCGGCGTGATAATGTTTTTGAATTGCTCCCGGCACTGATTGTACTCGTCCTCACTGAAACTACGTATGCCGACTTGCACAATCTGCTTCACGTTTTCGATTTCCAGAATACGCCGCATCGCACACGCGTGCGAGTTGCGACCAGCGGTGTACGAATCGCGGAGGTCGGCGTGAGCGTCGAATTGCAACACACTCAAATTCGGTATCGAATCGGCGGCGGCACGCACAACTGGCGGCGTAATACTATGTTCGCCGCCAAGAATTATTGGCAAACGTTTGTTCGCCGGATTGAACAAGTCGTAACGTTTGACAGTCTCGTAAATCCGCTGCGTCTCCTCTTCGGGCGACGCAGCGGACGGAATTTCGGGCAGGACAACGATGCCTTTGCTGTAAGTTTCGGCGTGCGTTTCCTCGTCGAACATCTCAATCTGGTACGCGACATCAAGTATCGCTTTCGGACCTTTCGACGTTCCCTTCATAAAACAAACCGTACCCTCATAAGGCACGGGCAACACGACATAACGAGCGGTATTAGGGTCACGGTAACGCCGTTCGACATCATAAAATTTCTGGTCTGACGTTGGCAGGTTGGACATACAGGGGTAAGTGTTAATTGTGAATTCAATGGAACAGGTGAGAATATGTGAGAGTATAATACGCGAAGCAGAAAGTGTAAAGTGGGGGGGCGGGGTGTGTAAATTTTTTCCCACGTCAATTACAAAGTAAAAAAATCCCATTAATCTCGAACTTTTTCGTTTTTCGCACGTATAACATTTCGTATGATACTTTTTTTATTCATGGAGGTAATTAGATGTTGGACTCGCGATTCAAGTTTTTACCAGCAGTTGTCATTGTTGAGCGTTGTATTTAAGCAGTTGAGCGATCCGCGTAAGCGTCGCGGAGTTCGTCACCGTTTTGGTTCGTTATGTGTGTTGGTGTTTTTGGCTTTGATGGCTATGATAACCGAGATGGCTGTACTTGT
>JAITST010000213.1 GCA_031287585.1 Planctomycetaceae bacterium
ATGGTAAAGATACATAAATTCAGATGTTTTCAGGACATTTGAATTAAATGACATATTACCTTTTGGCGTTGAAACACATTTAATTTGGCAACTCTTTCGATGAAATAAGTAATTTACGGTATTTGTCGATGGTTTCCTCCATAGTTTTTTGGAGATTACTGTGATATACTTGTGATAATACATTTGCCTTACGTGGTAAGGGATTCGCGTAGTTCCTTGACGACAAGTGTTACTCGGTACGTTTAATAATCCACAACCAACATTTTTATTTACACTACATCATGACACAAGCAAATTTCAATCGTGTTCGTTATAGCGTTTATCCTTGCGGTTAAAAAATTACACAAACAATAAAAATCAAAATGACAATATCAGACCACATCGAATCATTACGTCGCAAACTCGGAAAATCCGTCCTGATTTTAGGACACCACTATCAAAACATCAGCGTAGTTCGTTACTGTGATTTGGTTGGCGACAGTTTTCAGTTGTCTGCCGCCGCGTCCGAAAACGATACGTGTCGCACGATAGTTTTCTGCGGTGTCCATTTTATGGCGGAGACCGCTGACATACTCGCGAACACGTTACCGAAACGTGAGAAACGGCGTGCGGCGAACAAGGACGAGTACGTGCCGGTTGTTTTGCCTGACCTTGCCGCTGGTTGTTCGATGGCTGATATGGCAACGTTAGAGCAAGTTCAAACGTGTTGGGACACGCTCCTGATGTTCTGTGACCCGAACGATTTGGTGCCGGTAACGTATGTAAATTCGAGTGCGGCGTTGAAGGCATTTTGCGGAAAACACGGCGGTCTGGCGTGTACGTCAACAAACGCAGCGGCGGTACTCCGGTGGGCTTTGGACAAACGCGGCGGCAACGCGAAAATCTTGTTCTTCCCCGACCAACATCTAGGACGCAATACAGCGTTAGCAATGGGAATACCGTCGGAGCAACTGGCGTTATGGTCTCCCGACGAGCCGCGCGAGCAGGACGAAATGCAGTTAAAGCGAAGCCGCGTAATTCTGTGGGACGGTTATTGCTGCGTACACCAACGTTTTCTGCCCGAACACATCGACGCGGTTCGTGAAGCGTACAAGGGAATCAAGGTAATAGTTCACCCTGAGTGTAAGCAGGACGTGGTAAAAAAAGCGGACGCATTTGGTTCAACTGCAAAGATAATCGAGATGGTAACAAAGTCGCCGAAAGAAACAAAATGGGCGATAGGTACCGAGACGCAACTGGTAGAACGCCTAGCCGCCGAAAACCTCGACCGCACAATAATAAACCTATCAGCCGCCCCGTCAATCTGTGCAACGATGGCACTAATCACGCCGGAAAAACTATACAACTCGCTGGAAAAAATAGAATCCGGCACCCCCGAAAACGTAATCAGGGTAGAAGAAACAACCGCCAACGACGCGCTGTTGGCGTTGGAAAGAATGTTGAAGTGTAAATAAATAAAAGTGAACAACGGCGCGCGAGGACAGAATTATACCGCACACGACTGAAAATTGGTCGCAACTGAATTAGAGATAACTCTTCATCGTCTGCGATGGTTTGGCTAGTTGCAACAGCATTGCGTATTGGTCAAACTCCGCGTCAACACGCGATAGTAATTTGTCCGTTTGTTCGGGTTCTGTACTCGGGTAAACTGTTGTCATATACCTCAAAAATAGTTCCTTGTCGTACCACTGTTTATGCACCACCGATGGCAGCAGCGATGACAACGCTACGACATATTGCTCGGTACGATTCACGTAGTCGGCTTGCAATGCGTCTAGGTCGAGATGCGATTCGATTAGTTCGGTCAGCGAATCGGGCAACTTCCAATTTCTTCCCAACACGCCGCCCGCGTCCGCGTGTGTCCAGCCGAAATGTTCGATTTCAAGTTCCGAAAGCCGCTTCGCCTCGACCAGACGCAGTTTATTGAGCAGTTCGTCATAGTCTTCTGTTTGTTGCTTAATCAATAGCGGAATTGCCATATCTTGCAGCAACGCTCCCGCGAATGATAACTCTGGGTCGCCCTTTTTCAGTTCCAGCAACACAAACCGCGTGAACATCGCCCGTCTTAACGAATCCTGCCACAGTGCGTTGACGTTGAATGTACTCAATTTGTTTTTCGGTATTAAACTGAAAACCGCCTTCCACAGCACAAAATTTTTAACGATACGTATGCCGACAAGCGCGATGCCTTGTTTGACGTTCGAGATTGTACTCTGAAATCCGAAGTACGACGAGTTTAGAAATTTCAAGACTTGGGCGGCGAGTCCCGGGTCGGCTTCTATCGGTCGAACCAAGTCGTTGATGTTGACCTTTGTCAAGTCGTTGTCTAATTGTAACACCCGCAACGCACTATGCGGCATAGCGGGGAGTTGTTCAACTGTCAAAAGTTTACGAAGTCTGTCGAGCGATTTACTGTCTGTCATAATTGACTAAAAGTATAAAAACGGTGAAAAAACAAAGTATCAGTATCTACGTCCTTCGTTTCGCTGGTTTCAGCCAACGGAATATCCATAAATACCATAATTCAGCCCCAATTGTCAAACGTACAAAAACCATTCTACACCTATATTACATTTTTTTCAAGCACATCTTGCAACATTTTTACAGGTATTCTAAAATGGTACAGTGTTTGGAAATAACAAATAATAAAATTTTGCTGCTTTGTGAGGTCACGATTTGAAACCACTTGATAATATGTCAATAGCCGGTAACATTATAGTAGCCGAAGACGACGACGTTACGCAACGACTGATGGTACACTTTTTAGAACAGGGTGGACATCGCGTAAGAACAGCCGTCAACGGCAACCAAGCGTTACAATTAATCCTGCAAGAATGCTCTGATGTTCTTGTTGCCGATTATGCTTTGCTCGGTCTGGACGGTCTCGAATTATGCCGGCGTGTGCGTCATTTGTACCGGCGCGGTATCTTGCCGCACTACACATCCATCATCCTGCTCGCGAACGAATTACAGAATTTCGCGGAAAGTCTGGAAGCCGGTGCCGACGACTTGATAATCAGAAGGGCTGAAAGTTTAACCGAATTACAATCCAAAATTCAGTCACGTATAGCGGCTGCAATCCGTCTGCGAACCGCCGAAATCAACTACACCAACATTGCCCAATACGACAAACTGACACATTTGCTAAACCGTCACACGTTCCTCGAACGCGGCAAAGAAATCTGGGAACGTTCGTTAAGCAGCCATTATCCGCTCTCTGTCGTGATGTTCGGTTGCGATAACTTCAAACGTATCAATCGCAAATTCGGTATCCGGTGCGGCGACGCGGTATTGGAAGAATCCGCCGAAATTATACGCGACAGCTCGCGGACGACGGACGTGTTTTGCCGCTTCGGTGGTGACGAGTTCTGCGCGTTGTTGTCGGGTTGCAATGAGGCGAAAGCGATTGAGTGGGCTGAGCGGGTGCGAGTACGTTTCGCCGAGCAACCTTTTTTGGCGGCGTTAGATGTTGGTACGAAGGTGGATGTTAATCTAACGTTCAGTTTCGGAATCGCCGAACGGAGTGAGCAAACACGTAAACTGGAACAGTTAATCACGCGGGCGGATACGGCGATGGATAACGCGAAAAGAGCCGGTCGTAACCGTTGTGCTGCTTATGTTGAATCGTCCGAGATGCCGGAGCCGTAGGCAACGTCACCGTAAGCAACGGTGAACGATGCGTTCAATGGTTTAACGGTCAACGATGTGATGGACGAGGTTGTAATACCGTATACTGTCGATACCGTTGGGCGTTCCGACAAACGACTTGTGCGAAATGATGGTACAACGAAATCTGCAATCAATACCGGTAATCGACGGTAACGGACACTTTGTTGGTACGGTGACAATCCAAACATTGCTGCAATCGTTAGCCGACAAATCCCGAACAACGAACCCGTTTGACAACCTGACAAAGCCGCAGGAATCCAGTTGCCCAGTCGAAACCTCACCGTCAACAATATACGAATCACTAACCCGCGACAACAAAAGTCATTACTGGATAACAAACAACAGTATGCCTGTCGGTATGGTGACAGCAGAAAATTTGTTACGCTAGATGCGGAAATAGTAAAGATAATTATACTTAAGAAGCCAAGAACGCATTTAATAAACACCATTTTGTAATACCGTATTTTATGCATATTTACCATCGTGAATTCTTGAAAAGTACAGAACAATAATTCCATTGTTTCGAGTATATTGCGGCGCAGATGACAGCCATCTTTTCTGCCCGTTGTTTTCTCCGACATGCTCTGTTCCTCATCCAAAATATCGTTGGAAAGTGAACGCAACAACGCGTTCACACCAGAGAAACCCTTGCGCAAGGGCAGCATCTGTGTATCCTCAAACCACGTTTGACAACTTGCTTCGTCCTTGCACAGCATCTTACCGCAATCGCTGATGTGTTCCGAAACGTGAAACAATAGTAAACATGGAGACTTCCTCGTCTGTAAAAGGGAAAAAGGTATTGTACCAATTCCCAAGTTTTATACAGTCTAGTCGGCAGTTGAATTTTGCTGGTGGTGGAGTACCGCTGAGTAGAGTCAACGCCGCGTAACTGCCTGTTATATGCAACGCAATTTTCAACCGTGACAAGCATAACGTGTAACAAATGCTTAAAACTGCGGTCAATGTAGTCCCGCAAAGTCATCGGACGGTGCGTGTCGGTTGCCTTATCGTAATCGACCTTTCGCGTTTCGGACGAAAACGCGCTCTTGATAAATACCAAGTATTTTTGTTCGTTATTCATTGTCCTGTTCTTTCTTTTCGATGCGCTCTTGGAATATTGAATTTCCCTGCAACTTATTCACACCAACTTCAACAACTGCCCCAAACTAGACATTTTCCTTCACCTTCGGTTTCTTACGTACCGGTTCAGGTTTCTTTGTGCTGTCCTCTTTGGGGACAGGTTTGTCAAAACTAACACCGTGGTCTTCAAGCCATTTTACCACCGCGTTCAAATTATCCTTATAGTTGGGATGCGCTACTAACGCCTTATTTCTACGAAACTCAAATAACATCCTTTGCAATTCACCACCCGGTATTGTGTCTGTTTGGTATGTTGCACCGGATTCTAATAGATATAGAATATCATCAAAACGCCACTGTTCCGCTAACAACGTAACGGCATACTTTTCACCAGTTGAATTCGTGGCATTGAGGTTGGCACCTGCTTCAACCAAACTAACGAAATTATCTCTTTTTCCTCCGTCGTAAAGCAGAACAAGAATAAGAGGTGGTTCGTTACCCCAATCTGGATCAGCACCGTATTCCAAGAGAATATCAGCGTATTCACCGAAGTTCTGAGTAAGTATTCCTTGCGGTATTGACCGCGTTATGACGTTATTAAGAATTGAATAATGTGACACTTGCATAACACCACCTTGAAATGATGTCTCCTTCAAGAGACGGTTCGGGTCGGCACCGTGCTTCAAAAGGCATTCAACCACTTCTTTACCGTATTGGAGTGAAAACTGTAATACTGAAACCTCGCGCACACGCACAACATCTCCGTCCGCATTCTTAAATTTCTGTTTTCCGATAGCATTGACATCAGCACCTTTTGCGATAATTTTATTCATCGCTACAATATCTTGTTTCTCAATCGCGTTACATAATGCGAGAATATTCGGCGTAACAAACAGTTCCTTCGGGTTGTCGAAACGTTTTAAGTAGTCTTCTCGAACTTTTGAAATGGCTTTCACCGTCTTAAAACCACCTATGGCTTTGTACAAAGACCAAAGTGACCAGACAATCAACAATATTGTAATCAATGTTAATATTATTGAACCAGTTCTTCGTTTATATTTTGTCATTTTAAAACCTGCTATTGATTTACGTTGTGAAAAATTGTCACTATTAGACATCAATCTAGTGTTTTTACTAACTGAAAATCCGTTGTTCCATACCATAATAAACCTGCGACATTTTATGGCATTCTATGCCATTCAAAACAATTAGCGAGCCATTCAAGGATGTCATGAGGTAATTTCCTGATAGCCACGATGTTATAAAAGAAGTTAAGTTTAAAGCCATATAAATATCATCTTCACCATCAATAGTAATTGAATACCCTATTGCAGGCGGAATTGCCGTTGTTCCGAAAATATAATCAATCCACCCGGTTCCATATTGTCCCCAACTTAGAATATCATAGTCCACTTTGTACGAAGTAACCAATAAGTTAGCGTTTGCCAGATTTTGAGCATTACCAAAAACAGTATTGGGATGTAATCCGGCGGCATTAAATGTGTATGCGTGAAAACCAGAAATAATTGATGCCGCACTTGCGAGCCCCCCACCTAACGAATGTCCCGCAATATACGTATTAGATGAATTGAAGTTGAAGTCGATATTGTTTACCAGTTTGTTTGCTATTTTCGTAGCAAGTTCATACTGTGTACCATCACTAGTTCCAAATGCCTGAAGAAAATTCGTTCTCCAATCATCGAAACTCGTAAAATCTGTTCCAGCAAATGTTAAAACATATTTACCGGTTAGATATTCCCTGTATAACGCGGCATTTAATCCCCAAAAATCATCTGGGGTTGACAATAAATCTATAATTTTTACGGGATTCAAAATGCCAGTAACCATAACATCGACATTCAACAATCCTAACTTTGTCAATTCAGCAACATCCTGAATCTTCAATGCAAATGAAGGGATATTTTCTCGTTCATAAATTAATTTTGACGCATAAGTCGCAACAAGTTCCTGATGAGTCAACAACTCATAGTAGAACGATTTTTCTTTCGCAACAACGTAAAAAACTTCATCGCTTCCAACATTAAGCGATGCACCACCGTTTGAGAGAAAATAATTTACGATTATTGACGTACTTGGTTTTCCATTACTTTCTGCCAATTGTCTTGTGGTTTGTATGTTTTCAGCGATTCCCTCAACGTAAAGTGTAATCGATGTTTGTCCGGGAACCCATCCCAATTGAGTTAGCGTATATGAAATTCCGGAAGCAACGTAATCTGCCACCGTCCTCGCGAGATTTCCATCTTTCCTCCATATTCTGATATGTCCATCACCTCCTGCAATTGTTTGACTACCGCCAGTCAGTCTTGCCATCGGTATATGTTCTTTGTATGTAAATTGAAGTTCAAATCCTTCTATTGCAATAGCAGGAACACTTACAACTATTTGAATAAATGTTTGACTCGCAGCGTTAGCCCATTGCGTTTCATACCCGAACACTTTATACCCATCCCAGCAATCCAAAATACCATCGTTATCAAAATCACCAAAATTGGGTACAATCACTTTGCCGGGGGCATAGTCATGGTCTTCAAGAAATTCTTCTAACGCCGTTCGCCCTGCCGCTGAACCTAATGAACTATTATCACTATCAATATCAAGGTCTATCTCAATTATTGTCATTTTTATACTATCACTGCCACCGCTTCCTGTTAGAGTATTCAAAACAGGTTGAACGACGAGAACAACAGTACCAACAACGCTATTACTCGCCTCTATATAGACTGTACAGGTGAAAATATTTTTACCATCTTCTTTTGACAACGTTTCTAACCGTGTTTGCTCTGTGATTCGCCCGTTACTTTCTACTCCGCTAAGAAGCCGTGAACCTTTTGTATCTGCCGTCCACATTATCAAGG
>JAITST010000221.1 GCA_031287585.1 Planctomycetaceae bacterium
TAAAACAATAAAACGCTCTTGACATAGCAACAGACGACGGAGTTTTCCGCCTATTGTTATACAGGTAACGTTTGAAAATTGCGTTACTTACATTACCAATTAGATGTTGACAAAGAATCCTTACCCCGTAGGGGTTAAACATGGATAACTCCGCGTGGAACGCGGGGTAGGTACACAAGAAGACCGAACCCCGTAAGGGGGTCAACAAGAACCGTCGCTGATTATAACACTTTGTTGAACCCCTTACGGGGTTCGGTCTTCTTGTGTACCTACCCCGTGCTAGCGCACGGGGTTATCGAGATTTAGCCCCTTGCGGGGTAAGGATTCGCAACACACCGTCGGCTGAAGCAGACGGCAATGTTATTTATTGCCGTCGGTTTTAATCGACGGAGACGGGACTTTTATTCTTGTTAGCATATTTTCTTTCTACCGACATATCGTCTCTATCGGGACTACACAATTTTCAATCGTGTTCGGTATATCCGGCTATTGAATTGAAAACATTCATCGTGTAGAATTTAAGAATAAACTTATTGTGAACGTCAAGACCGCCGCCGGGACAACAGGATTTTCATTTGACGAAATTGAGCGTCTGGTTTAGACATTCTTCCTTCAAAATTGTTGGGGGGATAAATGTGCCAGCCCGCTTAGTAATTTAATTTTTAACCGTATTCCGAAAATGAACGACGAAGAACTCCAAAATCAGTTTGAGGAATTATATAAAAAAAGTTGGAAAGACAATGACCGGCAACTGGAACAAACGGCATTTAAGCGTATGCTGGAAGCGAAACGATTGGCAAAATCGCATCGGCTTCTTATCCCTTACATTTGGGCTTGTATATCAATTACTGATTTCGCCCAAGAACTCTTTGAACTGGAAATCGGAGCGGACAATGCTTTGGAGATGATTGCTTTGCTTGAAAATGAGGAAAAAGCACGAAAATTTCAAGATAACTTCGATTGGGATGAGTACCAATACGTAGTTTATCGGTTTTTGTCGTGTGCCTATCACAGTTTAGCAACTCATACAGCATTACAATATGGATTTAATTCTCAAATAGTTCACGGTGCAATAGATGATGGATTTCAGGTTTGTCGTCGCACCGGAAATTTAGAAAGTATTCATTGGTTCCGTGATTACGCCACTGTAATCTGTTTTGCATCCGCTGATTACGAAATGGGAGAGTATTATACTCGAACAAATATCCGGCAAAACATAGAACACCGTCTCTGTGATCATTTCAGAAATTTGTTTGACCTCTGTTTTCTACAGGGTAAGTTCAATGCGGCGTGGGAAGTTTTAATGTCCGCTATTCCGGTAATTGAAACATCTCACGAACCGATGAAATTGGGACACCAAATAGCAAATCGCGCCGAATGCCTTTGTATTTTGACTGGCAGGAAATCGGAACTTCCCTCGTTGTTAAAACGGATGAATTTTGCTGATGGAATGCCGGAAATACCGACACGAGACGAACAACCAGCCCGACATCTTGACCGATTGTACAACGATACTCTCAAATTGATTTTGCGACAAAAATTTGAGGAAGCGGAAAATCTTTTTGCCGAAGAAGAACGTTTCCTTCTTGCACGGGAAAACCTCAAAGATTGGTTCGATATTCGGGTTCGGCGAATTGCCGCCCGCTTGATGTCCAACGAATCGGGAAACGAACCCAAAAACGATTTCGATTCCTTAACGCTCGAACTTCGGCAGCGGGCAAGTAAGGCGTGTCAGTGGTCAGCAATTTTGTCTCTTGATGCTATGCTTAACCGTTCCGTTCGGCTTAATCCGATGGGGATTCCGTTTCCTATCGACATAGGATTGTACGCGACTGCCGGAACACCGCTGTCCGGTGCGCAGTTGGAATTGACGTTACCGCTCATTGAAAAACCGCAAGAGCGTCCCGAACCGAAAAAGGAAGAATCGGAAAAATCGCCGCTGGAACTCGAAGCCGGTTCGTGGCTTGCCGTATTGCAACCGCTTTGGGATGAATTTTTCGCTCATCTGGACAGTGAATCGTCGGAACCGTTTCCCAAAGCAAAAGAATTGGCGGCAGCGGAACAGAATACGCTGGAAAAGATTCTGCAATTCACGCCGGAATCTTCGATGAGCGAAGAAGAATTTCTGGCGGTTGCCCGACCGTTATACCGGATGCAATATCTGAAAGAACCGGAACAAATTAAAACTGTATGGAATTGGTTTGACCGTTTTCGTCGGTATTTTACTGACTGCGGGCGAATAATTTCCGCGTGGACATACTGCGCGTTTTGTTTTCGTGAATGTCTCCAAACAAGCGGTAACGATCCTGATACCATCGGACTTCCCAATGATACGGAATTAGAACAGCAAATCACAAAAGCGTTTGAATTGGAACCGAACAGAACGAATATCGCAGAAACGGCAGGGATGATTTTCAAGTCGCACGGCAATCTTCGTGAGGCACAACGATATTTTGCGCGGGCGTGCCAACTGAATCGGCTGGCAGAGTACGCGACAGTTCAATTATCGCAACTTTACGAAAGAGCGGAACGTCCTAAAGATGCTTTGGCAACGATTGATTTGTATCTCCACGCGGGAGGACGGCATCCCGGACTCCTTTGGCAGGCAATGCAAATTTCGTATAGAAACGATATGCCGCGGGAATTTCTGCTTTACTACAAAACTTATACGGCAGAGCAAACGACCAATTCGATGCTTGAAGGACAGCGAATTTGGGCGTTTGCCGTGCAGGAACAGTGGAACAATGTCCTCAATGCGCTGAATCCGTTGGATGAACTGTTGAGCGTTCACGGTCGTGACCAGTTATTTCTGCGGGCATTGTGTCAAGCGGAACTAGGTGACGCTTCATGGACGGATACATTTGACAATGCCTTAAATACCGAAGAAACCGGTGTCGAGGGATTGGTAGGCGCAAATTATGACCCCTGTCGGCAACTTTGGAATCACATTGCTAAGTTACCGGAAACGAACGCGAGCCGGACGAAGTTTGAACAATTTTTGTATGAGCGTGGACTCGTTCCGCAAACATTACTCTATCACGAAGAACCGGAAAACGAAAACATCGAACAGACGGAACGTGGATATTACCGTTGTACGTTGAAACAACCACTCGATATTAAATTTCCGGCTTACGCGGGCTGGATAAGGATTCCGTCTGAAGACAAGGAATACATAGCCCCTTGGCGTGTGCTTGCGGAGAACGAGGAAGAAGCAATCCGGCTGTCTCTCGAAGCACAAAACCGCTGCTATCCGCTTCCCGCCGAACTGCTGGAATGTGAACAGATAGATACATTCAACGCACACAAATCACAGGTGGTCATACAAGAATGCCGTTATAAACCCGCGTCGTAGTTTTTTGTAACCCAGGAATGTGTATCAGACGCAGCGTGTTCTGTACGTTCTTTCACTGCGATTGACAAACAATGTGTTTTTGATAGAATTAGGAATGTAGGTTCTAATCAAATTCTGCCGTTTTCAGCGTCCTCTGCGGTTAAAAAAATTCGTGAACGCTTCCAAAATTTTTACACTTTGAATACTGACAAATAAAATGATACTAAGTAACACTGAAATAGGACAGTCCATTTTTGAGATGGTCATCAAACATCCTCGTCTTGCGAACAACGCACGCGCGGGTCATTTTGTAATCGTGATGGCGGACGAGAACGGCGAACGTATTCCGCTCACGATTGCGGACTACGATTCAAAACGCGGTACGATAACGTTAGTCGTGATGGCTGTCGGTACGTCAACCCGTAAGATAACATCGTTAAAAGTTGGTGACTCGTTACACGCGGTAATCGGTCCGCTCGGTCATCCAAGCGAGATTGAAAACTACGGTACGGTGATAATGGCAGCGGGCGGTGTTGGTACCGCACCAATCTATCCGATTGCGAAGTCACTGAAAGACGCTGGCAACAAAATCATAACGATACAAGGTTCACGAAACGAAAGTTTACTCTTCTGGAAAGACAAAATTGCGGCGGTGAGCGACAAGCATATCATAACAACAGACGACGGCTCGTGCGGCAGAAAATGCCTTGTAACCGAGCCGTTACGTGAGGAACTGGAAGCAGGCGGAGTGGATTGTGTTTACGCAATTGGACCGGCGATAATGATGAAATTTTGTGCCGAAACGTGCCGCCCGTTCGGAGTGAAAACAGTAGCAAGTCTGAACTCGATAATGATTGACGGCACAGGAATGTGCGGTGGTTGTCGGGTTAGAATTGGCAACGAGACAAAATTTACGTGTGTTGACGGACCAGAATTTGATGCCTTGAAAATAGACTGGAATTTACTAATTGCACGCCAAAAAATGTACTGCGACGCAGAAAAATGTTCGCTGAGTAAATACAACAATTTCTAAAAACCTGCCAACCCCAAACAGCAAACCCCGAAAGATTAGGGACTTGCTGGATGAGAAGGTGGGACGCGCCCCACTTGTCCTTACACGGTGCGCGGCATCATTAAAAAGTAGCGCGGCGGCGGAATTGAAGAAATAATCAAGACAAATTATCTTGTCCGAAAAGTTTTCTTGAACGATATTTCTCGTTTCATTTACAATTTGATATACAAAAAAAACTCCTCATTCACTTTTCTGTAAACGAGGAGGTTTTGTTGTCACCCAACAATTCTGAACTTAATACATATCACCGCCCGGCGGCATCGCTGGTGCTTTATCCTCTTTCGGGATTTCCGCAACCAACGCATCGCTTGTTAGCATTAAACTGGCAACACTGGCAGCGTTTTGTAACGCCGCTCTTGTCACCTTTGCCGGGTCAATAACTCCGGCTTTTACTAAGTCTTCAAACGTATCCGTCAACGCATTGTATCCGAACGCATTTTTGCCTTCCGATACTTTTTCGCAGATTATACCACCGTCTTTACCAGCGTTTTGTGCGATTTGTGTTAATGGTGCGCGGCACGCACGAATGATTATGTTGTAACCAACCGTCTCGTCTTGCGACAAACTTTCCGGCTTTACCAACGACGACGCACGCAACAGTGCAACGCCGCCGCCCGGCAAAATACCTTCTTCAATCGCCGCCCGTGTCGCGTGTAATGCGTCTTCAACACGTGCCTTCTTTTCCTTCATCTCACTTTCCGTTGCCGCGCCAACGTTAATCTTTGCGACACCGCCGGAAAGTTTCGCCAAACGTTCCTCAAGTTTCTCACGGTCGTAGTCGCTTGTCGCGATTCCGATTTCGCGGCGCAACTGTCCGATGCGTCCTTTGATTTCGTCCGACTTGCCGGCACCTTCGATGATTGTTGTGTTGTCTTTGTCGATAACGATACGTTTCGCCGACCCCAAATCCTGAAGTTGCAACGACTCCATTGTTCGTCCGAGACTTTCAAACAACACTTCCGCGCCGGTAAGAATGCCGATGTCTTCGAGCATCGCTTTACGACGGTCTCCGTAACCCGGTGCTTTGATTGCACAAACTTTCATCGTTCCTCGCAAACGATTGATAACCAATGTCGCCAACGCTTCGCCGTCAACGTCCTCCGCGATAA
>JAITST010000231.1 GCA_031287585.1 Planctomycetaceae bacterium
CCTTAACTATCTGTGAAAACGAAACGAAAAGTGTATGACCGTCCTGTCGGCTATGCGCGATTGGTAAATTTGATTTGGGGTTAAGTTTGTAAATTAAACCATTACCTCCAATGCCCCGCACGTCTGTCGTCGCACGGGCAGCCCGATTTCCGAAGCGGCGGCAGCGTGGCTGTTTTGGTGACATTCTGTTGCGTTGTTGGTGTTGTTGTGTTTTCTGTTACTGCTCTTGTTGACTTCGGTTTTATTTGTTTATTCGTTTCCTGTTTCACACTATCATCTATCCACCAAAACTTTACAATCGTATAAATCGCACTAAAACCGTCTCTCCACGTAATCTTCTTCCCTTCTGAATACCGCCGCCTATCGTAACTAATCGCGACTTCACAAATTTCCATACCGCGTTGAGCAATCTTCGCTGTTAATTCCGGCTCAATGTTGAAACGATTATTCCGAATCGGAATCGAACGAAGCGCGTCCGCACGAAACGCTTTATAACACGTTTCCATATCCGTTAGCCGCAAACCAGTCAGCAGATTCGACAACCACGTAAGAAAATAATTTGTCGCCCGATACAACACAAAAATATCTGTCCAACGCCGCTGTCCAAGAAAGCGGCTGCCATAAACCACATCAACAAAACCATCAATAATCGGACTTAATACAAGCGGATAATCCTTCGGGTCGTATTCCAAATCCGCATCCTGAATAATCGCGTAATCACCGCTCATCTTCTCAATCGCATACCGAATCGCACCGCCTTTGCCAATATTCTGCGGCAAGCGATACGCCTTAATATCAGGATAACGTTCAACAAGTAAATCAATCACACCAGCAGTACCGTCGGTAGATGCGTCGTCAACCAAAATAATCTCTCTGGTAATCACACCGCCGTCAGCAGATTCCGGCAACGGCGCATCAAAAACACGGGAAATAATCTCCTCCAGGAGACGCTCTTCGTTATAAACAGGAATCAAAATTGAAAGTATAGGCATAAATGTATTTGTGTTATAATCATTCAACATTGTTGAAAAGTTCACGATGTTTGAGCATTGTTTACTGACGTATATTTGTCACGGTTGAAAATTGCTTCCAGCCGCGATGTTGCCGTACAATAACCTTCTGTATTCTTCGTGCCGTCGTGTCTTCGTGGTAAGTGAATTTCTATTTCTTCACACTAATTCTTTCCAACTCTTTCTGATACAACTTCGCCGACTCGTTATCCCCAACTCGTTCAAATACGTCAACCGCCAACTCATAAATCCGCTTCCGTACATTCGTCGCCCTCGCACTGCTATTCATTGGCACCTTCGGCAAAAACTGTTTGTAAAACTTTGCCATTATCGTATTATTCACTTCTTCCTTCTCCGGTTCTTTTTGACAAAGTTGATTCATCTGCACAAGAATACTGACAATAATATCTCCCTCATCAGGAAACTTCATACACGTCTTCGCCATTCCCAACAACGCTTCTCCCGTTTTCCCCTCCTTCGCCAACGAATTTGCATACTGTTCGCGTGCCCTCACCGCAAGGTCGGGACGTTTCGCCGCTTCGTACAACGAACAAAGTACCGCGTAATTATCTGTCCGCTTTACCTTCCACGCCTCAAATGAAATTAAATCGTCGAACACGTTCCACGTAAAATCAGGATGCGGCGCGAACGTATCAATCAGTAACTTGAAATACTTCGCAAGTTTCGTTTCACAATCCGCACCCACTTCACCAGCCCGCACCAACTGCGCAAGTTGAATCCAAGCGTCAGTACAATACGGATTGGTATCTATAACAGAACAAAAGTAATCGAATTTTTCACGCGGCGTAAATTGTTCCGACTTCACAAGCGACGGAAACAACTTCATCAGTAAAATCGCGTAACGATGAGCGGACGTGTTCGCACCGACTGATTGAAGTTCCATCGCGGTTCGACGGTCGGTCACTGTACCAATCGGCGGATATTGCGACGTGCCGACAAAGTAATGTCCTTTGAAATATCGTCCCTGTTCCACAATACGAAACTTCATACCGTCCGCCGAAATTGACTCAATCTCAACCCACATCACCCATGCGTGACCTGTTCCTATCTTATTCATCCCGCCGGCTTTGTAAATCGGCACCGCAAGCGATTTGCCAACCCGTGCCGCGAAGTCCGCCTGACAAGTACAGACACCGCCGTAACGTAATTCGTTTTCTAACGTAAACGTTTTCCCTTCCAACTTCGGCGGTGTCTTACCATTTAGCATATCGTAGTCATAATTTATATCCGTATAAACTTTGCCAATCATAGCGCGTTTAGAACCGTAATTCTGAATTGCCCAACGGCGTTCCGACATCGGTGTTTCGTGATTGACAACAAGCGTCAAATACTCATACGGCATAAACTTAATCCGCTCTTCGCCAAGTACCTTCGCTCCCTTGCTGTAATATCCGAAGTTATCAAGCGCATCAAGTTTTTTCTCGTCCGGTGTAACAGCATGGTGTTGAGTAAGCGGGCTGGAATGAATCATCCGCCGGGGCTTACCCCAAGTCAAAACAACCGCAACAGCCAACGCCGGATAACGTTCAAACTCAACAGGAAACTTTTCCCAAAGCGACTTATACAAACTCAATATTCCGCGAATATCGTCAGGAGAAACAGTAGAACGTCCGGTATTCACAAAATTGCGGTTGATATAGTTGGTATTGATAGAGGAAAATAAAACGTCAACAAAATAAGGATTCTGCCGAAGAAAAACAACAAACGGTGTATTCTCACCACCCCAAACCTCATCAATAATATTCTTGTACTCAACTCCAAAAGAATAAATATATGCAGAACGTAACAAAGGATAAGACTTGTTCAAATCAAACAAAACACCGCCCCGATACAACGCTCTGCCAGTCTCCTCAAACCTCAACCGCGCAGAAACATCAGTACCCGTTTTATCAGAATCAGCATATAAACCGGTAACTGACAAAACAACCGCAACAACACAATAAAAAATTGATTGAAGTTTCATAATTGTTCTAAACAAATGTTGTACACCGTCGGCTGTAGCCAACGGCAATCGAGTAACTGTTTACGTTAAGTAACACAGTATTGCCGTCGGTTTTAACCGACGGAGACGGTGTCGCTTTGCACTGCTCTTTCAGGGTACAGGATACAATTTTACAGTGAACAGTAATCTCACTTTATCCCGTTAAGCGAAATAATTGATGTCCCGACTTTCTGTGCCGACACTTTCTTCGGAATTCTTACGTGCAGGTACCAGTCGGATGTCGGTTTTGATTTTTCATTTACTACATCTTGCAACGAACTGTTTGCGAGTTCTGCAACTGATACACTAGGTGTTGACATTTTAGTCTCCCGTCCCCACAAAATCTCGCCGTCCTTTGTAAAACTGACGTTCATCTTGTGAGGCGTGAACATTATTTCCGACCCACCTCTCGACCTTGAAAAAAGCGTTGAATAAGTCACCTTTTCCGGTTTTAACTGCGTTATTTCCGCCGACAGTGTTATCGCCGCGTCATCACTAATCACCAAACCGTTTTGCTTAAGCGTAGTCGTTAGAGATTCGCGAACCTTATCACTTTCCGGCACACCGTCCTCGACTTGTACCTTGACCTTCATTCCCGGCACGACACAATAACGTTGACTATCAGTAATACCTTGGAGCGGCGGCAATTTTACATGCGGAATCGTGAACGCGGCAAGTTCAGAATCATCGTTCTTGGTACTGCTGCCGGATGAATTTCGCATAATCCAGTACAAGCCAGCGTAAACTTTATCAGAGTTGCCTGTGCCAGTGTAACGGCGTAATAGATAATCCGCCTTCGTGTCAATAAGAATACTACCAGCCATCAGGTACGTTTCGTCAAGCCAATGCAATTTTCCGATAGTGTCGATGTAGAACGGTTCCTTCGCCTCGCCGTTTGTTGCGTTCCACCTATAAAGTACGCCGCCTATCAACGCCGCAAATATCTTACCGTCGGGCGA
>JAITST010000276.1 GCA_031287585.1 Planctomycetaceae bacterium
GCATTTCTAAAAACCTCAATTTTAACGCAGAGTTCGCAAAGAAACGCAGAGATTTTATTTTGAAAATCTTTTTTAATAATTTATAATAGAATAAGTTACAAAAAAATACTCCTCCGCGATTCTTTGCGTACTTTGCGTTAAAAAAGAGTTTTAGAGATTCCCAGATGTCTTTTCGTTTTTTTTCACAGATAGTTGAGGGTTGGAAAGGGTAGTTTTCCGTATTCTACCCTTAACTATCCTTACCTACCTGTGAAAAATGACTTTGCAATCGGCGTATATCCCTTGTTAAAACTCGGAATTTTGTTATAATATATTGCTGTGTTTTACTATTGCGGACTTGTCTCCGTTGCCTTTACTTGGAAAAATTATTACCTAATTATGAGTTCTAACAGTCCTGAAAATTTTCATATTGATACTACGCCTGCGGCGAATGTTGACTACAACGCTTCCGACCTTGAACATCTTTCGGATCAGGAGCATGTCCGCAAACGTCCCGCTATGTATATTGGTGATACCAGCACTCGCGGGTTACATCATCTTGTCAGCGAAGTTGTTGACAACTCGATTGACGAAGCGATGGCAGGTTTCGCGTCGGAAGTCTCCGTTACTATCAACAACGATGGCTCCGTTACTGTCGAAGACGATGGTCGCGGGATTCCGGTTGAGGAGCATCCTGACCTCAAAATTTCGACACTCGAAGGTGTTATGACCGTCCTCAAATTCGGCGGCAAGTTCAGCAAAGGCGCGTATCAAACATCCGGCGGTTTGCACGGTGTTGGCGTTACCGTTGTCAATTTCCTGTCAGAATGGTGCGAAGTCGATGTTAGCCGTGACGGTCTCGTTTACCATCAGGAATACGAACGCGGTGTGCCAACAACCGCCGTCACAAAAATCGGTAAATCCGAACACACCGGTACGAAGACAACGTTCAAACCAGACTCCGAAATTTTCCCCGAAACGAAGTTCGATTACAGCGTGTTGTTCCGTCGTTTGCAAGACCTCGCGTTCCTCAATCACGGAATCAAAATCGTTTACCGTGACGCGAGAACAGGTGCGGAAGATGTCTTCAAGTTTGAACGCGGACTCGTTGACTTCGTCGAAAACCTTAACCGGACAACTGAATCCGCTCACAAAGAGGTTATTCACGTCATTGACACGATTGATGATGTCACGGTTGAAGTCGCGATGCAATATACGTCGGAATATACCGAAAATATCCGTTCGTATGTCAACAACATTCACACCATCGAAGGCGGCACGCACATCTCCGGTTTCCGAACCGCGTTAACACGAACGCTCAACAACTACGGTAAATCCGAAAACCTGTTCAAGAATCTGATACCGACTGGTGAAGATTTTCGCGAAGGTTTGACTGCTGTTATTTCGTTGCGTGTTCCGAACCCGCGTTTTGAGGGGCAAACGAAGACGAAACTTGGTAACAGTGAAGTCGAAGGTATCGTCAACTCGGTTCTCGGTGAGACATTCGCGAAGTTTCTGGAAGAGAACCCGAAAACCGCGAAAGTTATAGCGGGTAAAGGTTTGCTGGCAGCGGAAGCACGTGAAAGTGCGAGAAAAGCGAGAGCGATGGTACGTGAACGAAAAGGTGCGTTGTCGCACGGAGGTTTACCGGGTAAATTGCGTGACTGCACGAGCCGCGATGTTGAGAAGTGCGAACTGTATCTGGTCGAAGGCGATTCGGCAGGCGGTACGGCGGAAGGCGGGCGAATCCGTGAGTTTCAGGCGTTGCTGCCCTTACGCGGGAAAATCATCAACGCATACAAAGCCCGTGAAGACAAAGTTCTCGCGAGTGAGGAAGTGAAAAGTATGATAACGGCACTTGGTTGCGGATTCGGTGAAGAGGTTGACTTACAGAAACGGCGTTACGGGAAAGTCGTGATAATGACCGATGCGGACGTTGACGGTTCGCACATACGGACATTGCTGCTGACGTTCTTTTATCGGCAGATGTACGACCTCTTGAAGTCTGGACACGTTTACATTGCTTGTCCACCTCTTTTCCGTGTGCAGCGAAAAGGGCAGAAGGACGTTTATGTTCAAACGGACGCAGAGATGCATAAGATGATGCTCGAAGTTGGTTTGAAGGGATTGTCGTTTGAACCGGGTGACGGACGGGTTATCAGCGGTACGGATATGGAAAAACTTTGTACGATTCTGTCCGAAATCGAAGATTCGATTATCGCACTGGAACGGCGCGGGATTTCGTTGCGTGCGTTTGCGGTCTATCAAGACCCAGTCAGTGCGAAGTTGCCGATTTATCACGTGTTCTACGACAGGCAGGAAAACTGGTTTTCAACTCGTGCGGAATTGGATGAGTACGTTGCCAAGACGGAAAAGGAATCCGGTAAAGAGGCGGCGGTAGCGGACGAAAAGGACAACGATAAATTAGCGGACGGAACGGAGCCAAGATTGCGGATAGTCGAACTTCACGAGGTAAGAACGATAAATCGTTTGTTGGTTGAGTTGCGTCAATTTGGTTTTGAAATCGACTCGCTGTTCCCGCAAGATCGAACCGGTTCGGACACGTCGCGTTATTATTTGAAACGTGACGAAAGTCATCAGGGAATGGAGGACTTGCGCGGCTTGCTGGACGCGGTACGGTCATCGAGTGAGAAGACGATAAAGGTAACGAGGTTCAAAGGGCTGGGTGAAATGGACGCGGAAGAACTCCGCAACACAACGCTGCACCCCGAAAACCGCACGCTAATCCAAGTAACAATGGAAGACGCGTCCGCAGCCGATGACCTTTTCAGAATCCTAATGGGCGACAAAGTAGAACCCAGACGAGAATTTATAGAAAAGCACGCGCTGGAAGTGACGAATCTGGATATTTAGTGTGTGCTGTTTGTTTCGTGTGGAAAACACACGTTGTTGCAAGGGCGAAAAGTGTTTCGCCCTTCGGTGTTTTGCAACAATTTGCTGTAATGCGTATTTCGCGAATACATTCAAGCCGGTCAAAAATTGCTGCACGAATCTACCCCGAAGCGTTGAATCATTGCTAACGCTTCGTGCGGGTGCGTAAAAATAAGTGAGGGATTTTATTTTGGATTAAAAACGATACCCAAAATACCGTGTCCAAGCAACATAACAAAATAATTTTCTAACAGTTCATCATAGAGACTCGCGGTCGTGCGGCTCTGCTGTCATTTCATTGCCTTACCAAACTCATCTAGAGTTTTACAATCAAACGCCAAGTCCGCCAGTTTTTCGATTTCGGCAACGTCGGTCAAAGCATTAACATCCGCCGCCATCGCTGCCGGAACAGTGTTGAAGCGTTTGGTAAGCGTTCGCAGAATACCATTTTTCTTGCCCTTCGCTTCACCTTCGGCGAGACCTTCGGCGCGACCTTTCGCTTCTCCTTCTGCGCGTCCCTTCGCTTCACCTCTCGCTTCTCCTTCAATTATTGCCGTTTCAAACGCATTACGGTTATCACGATAAACATTTAGGTTGTTCTGATACGCTTCTTGTAGTTCCGGCGAATACCTTATGTATTCCGCAGTGTCAAACGCCTTTTCAAAAATCGGTTCACGGAGTATCGCTGGTATGTTGTCGAACGATTCGAGGTTTTTCAAAAAGTACAGCCACTTGTCCTTCTGCGTTAATAATTCCGATTCCTTCAACTGAAAGAGCGGCATTTGCAAAAATATCATTTGGAGCGTATCAGAAAACAGGTCGCCGTCCTGGTCTCTTAACGTAGCCAACCGGTACAACTTCCGGCGTTCGTCGCGTTCGTCGTACTCAAAATCCAGTATCGCAACGAGAAAAACCGGATTGAGTTTGAAATTCCAATCGCCTCTTTGTGCCTGACGTTGGATAGGAAACGCACAGCAAAACAACGCACGGTCTTTGAACCACAGTTGTTTCGCCTTTTGCATTTCAACCGTAAACGATTCGCCGTGTTCACCTGTACAGGCGATGTCGAAAATTACCTTTCGGTCAGCGACGTTATCCGGCAACTGCTCGGAATTACGGAACGTCAATTCGGCAACCCTCTGTTC
>JAITST010000319.1 GCA_031287585.1 Planctomycetaceae bacterium
TTGACAGCGGTTGGAAGAACATTGAAACTGCTGAAGCCGATGCAACGACATTTCGACCGGCGGAAGGTTCTGTTGATGCCATCACGTTTTCGTATTCTTTGACGATGATTCCCGATTGGTTTGCGGCAATCGATCACGCTTGGAACGTACTGAAACCGGGAGGACGAATCGGCATTGTTGATTTCTATGTTTCGAGAAAGTACCCATCGGAGGGTCATATCAAACATAGTTGGGCAAAGCGGATGTTTTGGACTAACTGGTTTTCGTGTGATAATGTATTTCCTTCACCGGATCATGTTCCGTACTTACACCGTAAGTTCGAGCCGATCTTGTTTGAAGAGCATTTAACGAGAATCCCGTGGTTTCCGAACCCGTTCTTCAAAATGCCGTATTACATTTTTATTGGACGTAAAGAATGACTCAAAGCCGCAATGGATTCTGGTGACTCCGCCCGCTTGGACAGATGTTTGACACTTGAAATCCCGGTACAGAGCGGTATATTATAACGTCAGTGCTTGAAGGAAGTTACGAGTTGACAACATTTTGTCGTCGGTGATGACCGCACCAACGACAAAATGATCGGCACAAAAGCCCTGTGCGGCGGACGAATGCCGTATCAAAGAGTAAAACAAAGGTCGATTTGACATTACGCTTATGGAACGCTTTGACAATACCTGACGTGTTTAAGCAGTACCAACAGAAATCGATGGCTAACTTTAGGTGAACACTATCAAATAATCAACGGTCTCTCCGGGTCATAACTCGACTTGGCACCAATATGTTCGACCCGACCATGCCAGTTTTTGCCCAAATTGTAAAAACGGAGCGAGTCGGTCTCCGGGTCAATTTCGGCTTCCAGTGCCGCCTTGAGGCGAACAAGCATCGCCGGTTCGACCTTGCACTCAAAAACAGAATTTTGAACCCGTTGTCCGTGATTCACACAGATTTTAGCAACTCGCCGCAAACGGCGGCGACCCTCTTGAGTCTCGACATTCACATCGTAAGTAACAAGAACAAGCATCGCTCACCTGTAAAAAAAAGGGGGATAAGTATCAATATCGCCGCGCAGCCAGCGGGAAAACAGTTGGGCTTGCAAAAACGGCAACAGCCCCATCGGCACCGTTTCGCCAAGAAAGGGATGCTGAATCGTTTCCTTTTTGCGTTCCTGCCACTTTTTAATTATTTCACGCCGCGTATCTTCCTTAATTTCTACGCCGCCCGTTTCACGTTTCAGGAAATCGTTGCTCTTCAACTCTCCGAGATTGATACGTGTCAGCACAAAACGGTCAACGAACCACGGACGGAACTCCTCCATCAAATCGAGAGCAAGCGAAGGACGCCCCGGTCGGTCGGCATGCAGAAATCCCATCTGCGGGTCAAGTCCAATCGCTTCGCATGCCGCCGTTGTGTCGTGGGCTAACAAAGTGTAAAAAAACGATAACAACGAATTGACATTGTCCAACGGCGGACGGCGAGACCGTTCACGAAAATAAAAATCCGATTTGTTTATCATAATCAACTCGTCGAACACCCGAAAGTAAAGCCGGGCGGCATCTCCTTCAATGCCGCGTATCGTTTCAAGCGGCAACAGGGATTTCAACTCACCGAGGGAATGAGCCAGCAGGTCAACGGTTTGCGGAATCAAGGAATGTTCGGCAAGTGTGTGGTCACGCTGATACCGCCGCAGAATCGTGCGGGCATTGGCAATCTTGGCACTGACAAAAGACCGTGCCGCCAGAGAGGTCTTTTCCGGATCAGTGCTGGAACGATGCTGGGCGCGGCGCAACAGGATATTACCCGTCTGCGGTCCCGTGCTGCGTGCAAGAAAACGACCATTTTCCGAAAGGAATGAAATCGTGACGCGGTTCTCGCCGCAAAGTCCCAAAGCGAACGGCGATACCGTAACGTTTCCGAAACACACTAAGCCCTCAATCGTATGAACGGGCAGCCGCAGCAACTCCTCCCGCTCCAAACTGACGACGATGTTCGTGCCGTCTTTGGAAACGTAGGAACCTTGTTTCGTTATGTAAAGCGTATTACCGAGTTGTTTCATCATCAGCCGCAACGATAATGCTGCGAAGTATATTGAAAATGAAGAGAATTTCAAGTACACCGTCAGAATCACAAACGGCAGTTTGCAGTTTTCGTTACGTTGCTTCCGAGTATTCACCTCTCAATGTCCAAGAAGTAAGTCGTCAAAGTCAGCAGACAATAATTCAAAGTGTGTTGAGTATAAAAAACTTCTAACATCGTTCAATCAGTAATAAACGACGGTCTTGCCGGAGCGGAAACTACAGAAAATTCGAGTTGAATCCGGCAAAAAATGTAATTTGCGATTCTTGTGTCTTGCCAACCGTTCCCGCTTTGTCTGCAATCGAATCGTCGAAGCACTATTGATACTTTCCGAAAAATCAAGTCGATGCAGCAACTTTTTCATGCCGCTCGGAGAGTAGGGAACTTTGTACTTTTTCGTGTGAAACCGTTTCAATGTGCTAATCTCGTTGCCGGATAATCGGTAGCGGGTGCATAAAAATTTGACAGGAGTTATAGTTACGGGCGGCGGATGATTCAGAAAGAGTTGCGCACGAAGACACAAGGATAACAAGTGTTATGCCATTGTTTATAATGTATTTTAACCTATTCACTTCGGCGTGTCAAGCCCAATGGATTGCAAGCACTGTCATTCGGAGAATTTTTACAAG